>VYCZ01000153.1 GCA_009843675.1 Gammaproteobacteria bacterium
GATATATCGACCACGCAGATCTATACCCACGTCGCCAGGGAACGGTTGAAGAACCTGCATGCCGAACATCACCCGCGCGGGTGATATGTTATGATCGCGGCATCACCGAACCGATGAAATTATGGAGCGAAAAATCGTGCGACCTGGATTGATACTGCTGTTGACTGCGGCGCTGTTCTTCGGCACGGCAAACGCCGACCCGGACCGGGAAGACTTCCTGCGCAAGGCCATTACCGATGTTTTCCCGGATGTCGAGATTACCCGGATCAAGCCAGCGCCGATTCCCGGGCTGTACGAAGTCATGCTGGGCACCGAGATGATTTACCTGAGCGAAGACGGCCGCTATATCCTGCAGGGGGACCTGATCGACCTGGGCGAGAAGATCAACCTGAGCGAACAGGAACGCGAGGCGGCCAGGAAGCGTGTCCTGGAAAGCATCCCGGCATCCGAGACCATAGACTTTGTTCCCGGTGCCGCACAGCATACGGTATACGTATTTACCGATATAACCTGCGGTTATTGCCAGCTTTTCCACCGCGACATGGCCGAGTTGAACGGCAGGGGCGTGGCTGTCAGGTACCTGGCCTTCCCGCGCGCCGGGGTCGATTCGGAGTCCTTCAGGGACATGGAATCAGTCTGGTGCGCGGCCGACCCGAATGAAGCGATGACCCTGGCCAAGGGCGGCAGGCCGGTTAAACCGGCGCAATGCGACAACCCGGTGCGGCGGCAATACGAACTGGGGCAGACCCTGGGCGTGCGCGGAACGCCCGCCATCTACCTGGAAAACGGCCGGGAAATGCCCGGCTACGTACCGCCGGACGACCTGATCGAGGCGCTCAACCAGTACGCAGGTTGAACCCCGGCATCAGGGGACGGACTTCAAGTCCGTCCCCGGTAAGCGCTGTTGCAGTTCGCCCTGCAATGATTTGAGCACTGCCACGGTGGTGCTGCCGTCCTTTTCGGTATGTTCGACCTTTACCTGCAGGAACTCCAGGTCGGGCGCGCACCAGAATACCGACTTGCGGCTGCTGCCGGGTTTGTGCCTGAGCATCTTAATGGTATTGAAACTGCCCAGGGGCGTTTCCACCACTTCCTCGCCCAGTTTCTCGAAGTCGTAGGTCTTGATCTTGCCCCCGTCGGCGATGCGGTAGGAAGCAGGCGTGCGCCCGTTCTGCAGGTCGTACATGATGGCGAGCTGGTAGAGCAGTTTGTCCATCACCGCAGGCTCCATCGGCAGGTGCCAGAAATCGTCGTTAATGGTGTTTTTTATCTTGTTGGTCTCACTGTTGAACTCGATGGAGACGTCGCGTTTTTTCCTGTAACCGGTGCGCCCGTAACTGTAGTGAACCGGCTTCAGCATGCGCTCCTCCAGGATCAGGCGGCTGGACTCGACGATATGCAGCTTCCTGAACAACGAGATCAGGCCCACTGTTTTCGTCTCGGAACGGTACTCATAGCTGCCGTCATCCAGCCTGGCCAGGCTGCGCACAACCTGCGCGGCTTTGGTGTTTTTTGCATACAGGGAATATTCCGCCCGGAAAGTCTGCAGGCCGGCATTGCTTTCCGCCCGCGCGGCGGCGGGTATGAGGAGCAGGCAGAAACAAAACGCCGTTGTTGACAACCGGAGCGCGCCTGTACAGTCAACCCGCCCTGGCCTTATACTGATCATGACATGCAGATGGCGCGCAAAAAATTTAATCCTGGAGAGCATGCGAATATCCTGGTAGCAGGCGATGTGATGCTGGACCGCTACGTCTTCGGCAGCGCCGGGAGAATTTCACCGGAAGCGCCGGTCCCGGTGGTCAGGGTGGACAGGGTCGAAGAACGGCCGGGAGGCGCGGCCAACGTCGCCGCCAACATCAGCAGCCTGGGAGTGCAGGTCACGCTGGTTGGCATAACCGGAGATGACGGGCAGGCCGGGTTCCTGGAATCGGCATTGGCGGATGTCTGTTATCGTTGTTATCGTTTACCTGGCGCCTCCACTATAACCAAACTAAGGGTTTTAAGTCAAAACCAGCAGCTTCTGCGCCTGGACTACGAGGAGGACTTTCCTGCAATCGCAGCAGACCGCATGCTGGAGATGTATGCCGAACAGTTGCGCGGCGCCACCCTCGTGGTGCTGTCCGATTACGCCAAGGGCAGCCTGGCCCGGGTGGAAACGCTGATCGGACTCGCCCGTGAACATGGACTGCCCGTGATCATCGATCCGAAAGGCGCGGATTTTACCCGCTACAGGAACGCCTCGGTGCTGACGCCGAACTACCGCGAGTTCGAGAGCGTCACAGGTGAAAGCGTGAGTGAAGACGAAGTATGCGCCAAGGCCAGGTCCCTGTGTGACGAACTGTCGCTGGACGCCATGCTGATTACCCGGGGCGACCGCGGTATGACGCTGGTGGAGAGGGCAGGGGGTGAAATCGTCAACCTGCCGGCCGAGGCCCATGAGGTGTTTGACGTCACCGGCGCCGGTGATACCGTGATCGCGATGTTTGCGAGTGCGCTTGCTTCCGGCTACGGCTACCGCGAGGCCGTCGGCTTTGCCAACGCGGCAGCCGGGATTGCCGTCGAGAAACTGGGCGCGGCAACCGTCAGCGCGGCTGAGTTGAATGCCCGCAGCGGGCGTCCTGCCGCGCAGAAGCGGATGCAGCCTGAAGAGCTTGTCGGCGCGCTCGAACTCAGCAGGCGCCGGGGGGAGAAGATCGTCATGACCAACGGTTGTTTCGACCTCCTGCACGCGGGCCACGTCGAATGCCTGGAACAGGCCCGGGCGCTGGGCGACAGGCTGGTGGTTGCGGTGAACGACGACGCTTCCGTGCGCCGGCTCAAGGGCGCCGGAAGACCGTTGCAGGACCTTGATAAACGCCTGAAGGTCCTGGCGGGACTGGAAGCGGTCGACTGGCTGGTGACGTTTTCCGATGATACGCCGGAACGGCTGGTGCAGCTGGTCAATCCCGACCTGCTGGTCAAGGGCGGCGATTACGCGCCGGAACAGGTTGCCGGCGCCGGGCACGTGCGGCAACAGGGAGGCGACGTAATAACCCTGCCGCTGGTGGACGGTTGTTCGACCAGCGGGATCGTGGACGCCATCAGGAAATCAGATCGGGGTCCGGCATGATCGTCGTTACCGGGGCAGCCGGGTTCATCGGCAGCAACCTGGTGCGCGGCCTGAACGCGGCCGGCCGGTCCGACATTATCGCCGTCGACGAGCTGACCGATGGAGCCAGGTTCCGCAACCTGGTCGACTGTGAATTTCTCGATTACCTGGACAAGGATGAGTTCATGGCGTCCCTGCCCGGCAGGCTTAACGGTGTGGAACTGGTGTTTCACCAGGGCGCCTGTTCCGATACCCTGGAGCGGGACGGCAGGTTCATGCTGGAAAACAACTATACCTGGTCCAGGCGCCTGCTGGAGGCCTGCGTCGATAACGGCGCCGGCCTGATTTATGCTTCCAGCGCTGCGGTGTACGGCGGCAACCGGCGTTTCATCGAAAAACCGCAATACGAGCACCCTGTCAATCTGTATGGCTACTCCAAACTGCTGTTTGACCGCTATGCCCGCAGGATCATGCAGCGCGCGGCTTCACAGGTTGCCGGCTTGAGGTATTTCAACGTTTACGGTCCCGGGGAACAGCACAAGGGACCGATGGCCAGCATGGTCTTCCGGTTGCACCGGCAGTTGCTGGAAAACGGCGAAGCAAGGTTGTTCAGGGGCAGCGGCGGTTATCAGGATGGAGAGCAGCGCCGGGATTTTGTCCATATCGATGACGTGGTGGACGTCAACCTGTGGTTCATGGAAAACAACAGTGTCAGCGGTATTTTCAACGTCGGCACCGGCAGGAGCAGGAGTTTTAACGATATCGCCCGGCAACTCATCGACTGGCACGCCGGGGGCAGTATTCAATATATCGACTTCCCGGAGGATCTGCCGGATGCATACCAGAGTTTTACCGAGGCGGATATTTCGGCATTGCGGGAGGCCGGATACCGCAAGCGGTTCACCGGTCTGGAACCGGGCATCAGGAAATACCTGGACAGTTTGAGCGCGTAGCCGGCCCGATGAGGATTTTATACAGCCTGGTCCTGTACCTGTGCGCGCCCCTGGCGCTGTGTTACCTGCTGTTGCGCGGGACAAAAAACCGCGCTTACCTGGAACGTATCCCCGAGCGCTTCGGTTACATCCGGGAACCCGGGTCCGCACAGCCCGTGATCTGGGTCCACGCGGTGTCCGTGGGCGAGGTACAGGCATCCGTCACGCTGGTGAAACGCCTGCTCGGCGCTTACCCGGAATGCCGGGTGTTGCTGACGACCGTCACGCCCACGGGCGCGGCGCGGGTCAGGTCTCTTTTTGCCGGGGCCGTGGAGCACCGCTACCTGCCCTATGACCTGCCCCATGCCGTGCGCCTGTTCCTGCGCCGGATCAACCCGCGCCTGCTGGTTATCCTGGAGACGTAAATCTGGCCGAACCTGCTCTACTATTGCAAGCGCCGCGGCGTTACCGCGATACTGGTCATTGCCAGGCTGTCTGATGCCTCGTACCGCAGTTATTTGAGGTTGCGACGCTTCTCGTCACCTGCCGTGCGGCAGTTGAGCCACATCGCCGCGCAGAGCGCCGCTGACGCCGAGCGTTTCCTGGCGCTGGGGGCGGACCCGGCCGGTATCTCGGTAACGGGCAACCTGAAATTCGATATCGAGGCGCCCCAAGACCTTGCCGGTCAGGCGCAGTCGTTGCGGCGATCGCTCGCCGCGGAGCGTCCTGTATGGATCGCGGCCAGCACCCACGAAGGCGAAGAGATAATGGTGCTGGATGCGTTCCTTCATGTCAGGGAGGCAGTTACGGGCTGTTTGCTGATCATTGCGCCGCGTCACCCCGAGCGCTTTGACAAGGTATATGACCTGTGCCGGCGCCGCGGCCTGGACGTGGCCAGGCATAGCGGCGCTGCAGGCGTTACACCCCGGAATCCTGATGTATATCTGCTGGATACACTGGGAGATCTCCCCCTGTTCTATGCCTGTACCGACGCGGCGTTTGTCGGTGGCAGCCTGGTTCCTGCAGGCGGTCACAACATGGTGGAGGCAGCCAGGCTGGGAGTGCCGCTGATCAGCGGGAGGCATACCGCTAATTTCTCTGAGATTATCGGCTTTTTCAAGGCTGCGGATGCAATCATGATCGTTGCCGATGCAGCAGAACTAACCGCTGCCGTTACCCGCCTGCTACAGGACGATGAATTGAGGCGGACACGTGGTGAACGGGGCCAACAAGTGGCGCAGTTGAATCAAGGGGCTATCGACTCGGTCATGGCATTGCTGAATGGATACTTAATGCTTGACTATTAGCTATGCAACCGCTAACCTGTACATACTGGTTCGGTTTAAACAGACAGTGAAAAGATAATATTGACTGTCATAAACAATCGCATTATAAGTTACAGCGCGAACGTATAATCAGGGACGGCCATATGTGATTGACAATAGTTGTTATAGCAGCTAATATTAGTTGCGTGAACAACTGATTTAACATGCGTGTCTTTTTTGGGGAGGGCATTATGAAGTTTCAAAAATATAGAAATAACTGCGTTGCCCGCACACTGGGCCTGGCTTTGGCCGGCGTCCTGTTAATCAACGGCACGGCCTGGTCCCAGGTGCTCGAGGAAATCGTGGTTACCGCGCAAAAGCGTGCGGAAGGCCTGCAGGATACGCCGGTTGCCGTAACCGCATTCACCGGTGAGCAACTGCAGCAGGCCGGTGTGTACGATGCCATCGGGCTCAGTAATGTGGTGCCCAATGTGACCATAGGGACCGAAGACGCCAGGGACGCGATTTTCATCAATATCCGCGGCATTTCCCAGTCGGAACGCAGGAATACTTCGGACCCGACTACCGCATTCTACATGGACGGCGCCCTGGTGCCGCGCATGTCCGGTGTCAATGCCTACTTCTATGACGTTGAGCGCATCGAAGTACTGCGCGGCCCCCAGGGCACGCTGTACGGGCGTAACAGCACCTCGGGAGTGGTGAACGTCATCACCAAAAAGCCCGACCTGGAAGCATTAGGGGGCGACATCCAGGTGGGTTACGGCAATTATGAGGCGGTTGATGTGAGAGGCGCCCTGAATGTTCCCTTTTCCGACAGTTTCGGCGCGCGCGTCGCGTTCACCTATAATGAACGGGACGGTTACCGGGAAAACAGCCCGGTTGCCGATGGAGACGACCTGGATGACATCGGCGTGCGCGGCCATTTGCTCTGGGATATCAGCGAGAATACCTCGTTGCTGCTCTCCGCGGACTATTATGAACACAAGGGCGTCGGACCGGTGCTCGCCCAGGTGGAATGTCCCGACCTTGGCTGCAACATACCGATACCCCCGGACCCTGCCGACGCCAACCCGCTCAATACCGAAGGCTTTCGCGATAATACGGATACGAATTTCAAGGTCGAACTCAACCACTCATTTTCCTTTGCGGATTTGACCTTCATCGGTTCTTACCGGGACCACGAACGGGATTACCTGATGGACACCGACGGCACCGGCGCTTCGGTGTTTTTGCCGCCCGCCGGCAGACTGGTCCCTATAGACACCGTTGTCGTGGAACAGACGGAATCCGAATCCTTTACAGGTGAACTGCGTTTGAATTCCAACACGGACGGCCGCTTTCAATGGATCCTGGGGGGATTTTACCTGGATGAGGATATCGCGGGCGATTTCCGTTACCAGCCGGTGCTGCCGAACGGCGCGCACCTGAATGTGCAGTTTGTCGATAAGGGTTTCAACGTGGAGTCATGGGCCTTGTTTGCCAATGCTTCCGTGGATGTCACCGACCGGTTCACCCTGAACGGCGGCATACGC
>VYCZ01000019.1:0-465 GCA_009843675.1 Gammaproteobacteria bacterium
GATCAATACGGCCTGCCCGTCCCAGTGGTTCATTATGATCATCACGACAATTCCAGGAAGCTGCTGCGCTACGGGTTGGACCGGGGGCGCAGGATATATGAAACGCTGGGGGCTGAGCAGGTAGTGGAAATGGTGGACGTATTCCCTGCCACCCACAACATGGGCACCGCGCGCATGGGCGATGACCCGGCCGCCAGCGTCTGCAACCGCTGGGGACAGGCCCATGAACTGGACAACCTGTTCATCAGCGACGGCAGCCTGTTCCCCACCTCAGGCTGCGCCAACCCGACCCTTACGATTATCGCGCTGGCGCTACGCCAGGCGGAATACCTGGTCGCACAGATCCGATCGAATTCGATCTAGACACAACGACTTAAACAGCGTGGCGCTATAGTCCGTCATTCCCGCGGAGGCGGGAATCCAGTAGACAACAAAACTCCTTATAAGGAATGTTTTTTCACTGGA
>VYCZ01000019.1:475-6798 GCA_009843675.1 Gammaproteobacteria bacterium
GTCGATGGCAAAAACGGTGGTGATTTTACTCTGACCCCTGCATTCATTCCCGTTCCCGGCGCCGCCTTTCAACGTCGTCCAGCAGCCGGTCGCGCTCGCTGCCGACGGTATTCCCGCCGCGGTATTCCGTACCATCCTCCGTTACGATCAGTTTCCAGTCCATCTTGGGACCGCCGTCCCGGGCCGGGTTCCCGGTAATCTCGATCACGTCGCCGGGTTTCAGCGTATCACTGTCCCACCCTCTCCTGCGCAGGATCGCTGAAGCATTACCTTCCGCGAACCAGTGCTGAATTTCCCCGTCTGCGGTGGTGACATCGAAATAGATGCGGGCATGGGGATTGATCAGGCGGAACTTCGTCACCACGCCGGTAACGGTTATCAGCCTGTCGACCAGGTAGTGTGATTCGGGGCTGTGATGGGAATATGCCGGCGAGTAACACAGCGCCGCCGCCAGCAGTGCCGCAATCCATCGAATTTTCATCTACGGATCCTCTTGTTCGGTTTATCAGTATTCACCCGTGATCGCTTCACAGACGAATTCCTCGAGTTCCCAGTCGGGCTCAGGTAAAAAACTTCTCTGGTTCTCATAAGGTCTGCGGAAATGCACCGGGTCGATAATAGCCAGTTCCAGGTCCAGCCTGCCGTTATCTTCATGGTAGGTGTAGCGCTCGACAAAACGCGTGTCCGGGTCCGGCGCCAGCGCGCCGCGGCCCGGAACGCTGATCACGTTCGGAATAACATGGGTCGTCTCGACCACCAGCGTGTCGCCCTCGTAATAACCTGTCGAGTGGCCGAGCCGGGTGTGAGGGGCGTCAGGCGGAAGCGTCCGCCCATCCAGGTAGACCGTCCTGACCGCATTCCAGTATTCGTATCGGAACACGACGCTGTCATCGTATTGCTCTATCGCCATGGGCACGGGCGCCGTGATCTGGTGGCGCAGGCTGTCGCCTTCCGGGGTGCAATCCAGCGCGGCGCCCTGTGCCGGGTCGTATTGCGCCTGTTTTTTCAGGCCGACGGGGGTGAGCAGGTCCTTGTTCCGCTCCTGCTCGTACTCCCGCATCTCGTAGAACAGTTCCTTCACAGTCCGGTCGTCATTTTCCGGGTCCTGCAATAAGCTTTGCAGATATTTGAATCCTGCCAGAGAGCATCCGGAACGGGCACAGGCAAGGTCTTCGATGCGCCAGCGTTCGTCATCGGGTGTCAATAGCGCATTGGACCAGACGCCGGAAATATCCGGCTGCCCGTCCGTCCCGGCATAAGCGGTGGCGCAACAGGCAACTGCCAGCAGCAACCCGGTCATACTCTGCATAATGTTCATGATCCCGCAGTATAGATCAAAATCTGAATTATAATTCGGGAACCATGAGCAGGAATGTCATCCTTGCGCTGGTCATTTCGGCCAGCGTCATCACCCTGATGTCCACGGACCTGTATGCGCCGAGCCTGGCCCATTTGCCGGAACTGCTGGGCACGAGCGCTGAGCTGGTCCAGCTCACCGTGAGCCTCAATTTGCTGGCCTACGGCCTGGCCACCCTGATCCACGGCCCGCTCTCGGAACGCTTCGGCAGGAGGCCGGTCCTGCTGTGGGGCATGGCCGGTTTTACGCTGGCAAGTTTCCTGTGCGCCATAGCCGCCGACATCGGCCAATTGCTGTTTGCACGGGTGTTCCAGGGTATCGCGGCCGCGGTGGAGGGCGTCGTCGTGCTTGCCATCATTCGGGATTTATTTACCGAGAAGGAACAGGTTCGGGCCGTTGCCATCTATGGTGTCGCCACCGCGTTTGCGCCGGCGTTCGCGCCGCTGCTGGGCGGCTATATCCATGTATTGTTCGGCTGGAGAATGAATTTCCACCTGCTCACGGGACTGGCCCTGGCGGTCACCGCGCTGATAACCCTGTTCCTGAAGGAATCAGGCAAAAAGGATCATGACGCACTGGACCTGAAGGAAATATACGCCGATTATTTCGGCCTGCTCAGCAACAGGTCCTTCCTGCTTTACATCACCATCGGCGGGTGCAGCCTGGGCTGCATCTTTGTCTTCATTACGGCAGGCCCTTTCATCCTTATCAACAACCATGGCGTAGCGACCGAACATTTCGGTTACTACTACGCGGTGATCGTGATTGCCTATATTATCGG
Source organism: Gammaproteobacteria bacterium (assembly GCA_009843675.1). Classification (GTDB taxonomy): domain Bacteria; phylum Pseudomonadota; class Gammaproteobacteria; order Eutrophobiales; family Eutrophobiaceae; genus JAAXHV01. Next base: position 2,614 of record VYCZ01000019.1, read on the forward strand.
CAGCCTGCTGGCGGCGCGCATGAGCGGGCGCCACGGCGCCAGGGAGATACTGCGGGCGGGGGTCTGCTGCGCGGTAATAGGTTCCCTCCTGTTGCTGGCCATACTGGCTTCGGGTTGGGAGACGCCGGTCACCCTGACCCTGGCCGTAGCGGTTCTCCTGTTCGCGGAAGGGCCGATATTCGCCGTGGTGCCTACCCTGGCCATGAATACGACCGATAAAAGAACCGGGTCCGCGGCAGCCGTGATCATCTCCGCCGAAATGGCTATCGGTTCACTGGCGGCGCTGGCGGTAAGCTGGACCCATGACGGCACCTCCCTGCCCATGATACTGATCATGCTGGCACTGGTCGTGATCGTCGTCCTGGCCTACCTGCGCAGTGGAAGATAGGGGGTCAGCTCGGCATCAGCCCCATGTCGAATTGCAGGTGGCTGAACGGTACCGGGATGTTGTACCGGGCAGCCAGACCGGCATCTTCGGATTCGGTGTAGTGGCCTATCAATGAACTCTTTGTGGCGAATACCGCATCCGAGTCCAGGTATTCGTCGCCATCGGAGAACACGTGGGTCGTCAAGGGTTCGTAGCCGTCCGCAGAGATGATGAAATGGATATGGGCCGGACGCATGCTGTGCCGGCTGGTGCCCCTCAGCAGTTCTCCGACCGGTCCGTCCGTCGGGATGGAATAGGAAAGCGGTTTTTCCGTGACAAACGCGTAATTGCCTCCCTCGTCCGTGGTGAAGACGCCGCGCATGTTGTTCTCCGGCATGGTCTGGTCCTGCACATCATAAGAACCGTTGGCCGCGGTCTGCCACACATCCAGCCTGGCGCCGGCTATCGGGTTACCGTCCGGGTCCGTGACCTTGCCCTGCACCAGCGCGACCTGTTCGGCATATTGCTTCTTGATGATGCTGGCGCCGTTTTCATATTCCGGCGCGCCCGATACATAGAAAGGCCCCAGTACCGTGGACTCCGTCCCCTTGCCGGACTTGGGGTGGTTGATCGCGTCCACCAGCATGGAAACGCCCAGCACGTCCGAGAGCAGGATGAATTCCTGGCGCTTGTCGTCACACATCTGGCCCGTGGCGGTCAGGTACATGATGGCCTTGAACCATTCCTCTTCCGTCAACTCCACGTCCTTGACGAAGGCGTGCAGGTGTTTCAGCAGCGAGGTGATGATCTGCCTGAACCTGGGATCATTTGTCTTGGAGCCGTATTCCTCCAGGACGATTTCCGTTAAATTATCGATTGTAAAATCACGCATAGTATTCCCCTGATGTAATATTCACAGCATCCATGTTAGTCTCAACGCCCTTTCGCGCGCAATGCCTGCACGGTGAAATCAGTCTCCTTGAACGGTTTTTCCGGCAATATCGCCTTGAACTGCAGGGTCGTGCAGTGCATGGCCTGGATATCGACCATGGAAACCGCATCGATGATGGGCACGCCCATGCCCCGGTTTGAGGGATGATGCGTGTCCGGGTGGGAGTAAGCGGCCATGGCGACTTTCCACAGGTTGCCGGGCCTGTCGAAGATGTGCCCGTAAACCGGCAGCATGGTCTGGGCGTCCAGGTAATAACGCCGCTTGGACAAGGGGTGCTGTTTCCAGTACGGCTCGGCCTCCAGGATATAGGCCTTGCGCACGTGCCAGGTGACGTTCGGAAAACAATCACCCTTGCCGTGGAAACCGATGAACCTGAAACCATCGAGTTGCTGGCCCACTTCTTCCAATACCTGCTCGTCGTGGTTAAAGAAAGGCAACAACACCCGGGTGACTCCCTTGTAAGTCCATTTCTGGTCCATGATGCGGCCGTTGTAACCCAGGAAGTCTTCGATCATGATGTCACTGCCCAGGAACGCGTCGGTGGTCTGCCCGGACGCCAGGCGCCGCACGCGCCGGTGGCCGGAAAGATACAGCCAGACCTGCTCCGGCTTGGTGTCGTCTTCCAGCCGCTGCACCAGCAGTTGCGTCCCGCGCAGGTCGGGCGGCGCCAGCACCTTCAGGTACAGGCCATGGTAGATCTCCGACGGATTCTTCGGCATCGACGGGACCGGTTCCTGCACATGCCGGTGCATGAACTTCAGCGAACTGGCATAGAAAGACAGCTCTCTCTCGATCTTGTCATGACGTATGTTCCTGTATTGCCAGTAAAAGCTCGCTACCTCGCCGCTGTCGTAAGAATAGGTATAGCGCAGGTTCCAGGCCAGCTTGTCCCCTGCCCGCGGATCATCGAGCTGCGGTTCCCGGGGGAACGGCCGTCCCGCCACGTAATTGTGAATAATCCCCGGGGCATCGCCGAGTTCGGTTTGATCCAGGTAGCGCCTCGTTGCCTCGATATAGGCGGGATGCGTGGACATGGAGATGGCATCACCTGTAGTGATGGTCAGAAACTCATCGCTGATCAGGTCCACGAGCTTCGGCGCGAGAATATGGCTGAACGACTCCACGTTGTCTTTCGTGATCACCGTGCCCGGCGCAGGGTTGAGCGCGGCAATCTCCTCATGGTCAAAGGCGAACGTCTCCTCGACCACGTCCGCGCGTGTCAGCACTGAACTAACCGACAGGAAAAATAACAACGCGCAGCAGAGGGTTCGTAAAGTCATACTGAATTTCTTCTTCCATTCGTCATTCCTGCGAAAGCAGGAATCCAGTCACATAAAGCGTCGCCCTGAGGGCGACACAGTATTTCACTGGATGCCGGGTCAAGCCCGGCATGGCGAATACGAGAGCATGGTAAGGTCATTCATCCGCATCCTGCGTGGATTTCTTCATAAACAGGTTGACATCATAAGGATTGACCAGGTCGCCCACGGTCCAGCCGTTGACGTCGTATTCGTCCATGCACTGCTGGGCAAAGTCCTTGAGTTGCTTATCCAGACCGGTGCCCTGGGCATTCCATAGCGCCTCGATGCGGATGTTTTCATTATTGCCGGAATAGTTGCGCTCATACAGTTCATGGCGCCCGCCGAACTCCGTCCCGATGGCATCCCATAACAGGCGCATGGTCTTCACCCGGTCTTCCGCATCATGGCCGTAAGAACCGCGCAGGTATTTATCCAGGTAGCCCTTCAATTCCGGCACGTTGAAATCCGTGGCGTGGGAATTCAGGTAGATCAGGCCGCTGGCGACCATGTTCTCAATCAATTCCTTGGCGCGGGGATAAGCCATGGTCATCAGCACCCGGTATACGTGCCCGGCATGGCCGTTCGGTACTTTCGCTCCCTTGAACTCGTCGGGCATACCGCACATGGCGTCCGACAAGGCCCAGAACAGGTGGCGCCAGACGATCATTTCACCGATAGCCACCTGCACGCCGCGAAAGTCCTTGGCGCCGGTGATCTCCAGGGCTTTCATGAACAACCCGGTGATGAAATCAAACTTCACCGCGAGCCTGGTGCAACCGTGAAAGGCGAAGGTATAGGCCCAGCCGGAGGTGCCCAGGAACGTGCTGGCCGCGTCCAGGTCCTGGTAGATGAAGATGTCTTCCCAGCGCATCAGGGCATTGTCCAGGACCAGTATGGCGTCATTCTCATCCAGGCGGCTGGATAACGGGTTGTCAAACGGACTCCCCATCACCTCCGCCGCGTAGGCATAGGAGGGCCGGCAAATCAGCTTCACCCCCGGCGTGTTCATACTCAACATGCCGGAAATGGCGAAGCGCTTGTCTTTTATGGGTATGGGTCCGTACTGCCCGAGGAAATTGTAATGTGTCAATGCCGACCCGGTAGCCACCACTTTGGCCCCTGAAACGATGATGCCCTCGTCCGTTTCCCCGATACAGTGCATATACACGTCCTCGATTTCTTCATGGGGTTTGTTGCGGTCCACCGGGGGATTGACCAGGGCATGATTGAGGAAAGGCACGCGCTCCTGGGCGTTCCTGTACCAGTTCAGGGCATTACCCGCGTAATCGCCGAAATACTCCGGGTTGAAGCCCAGGGTCAGCATCAGGCTGGCCTTGTAGTCGGGAGTACGCCCCATCCAGCCGTAGGTCAGGCGCGCCCATTGGGCGATGGCTTCGCGCTGGGCAATCACGTCTTCGCGTGTTCTCGCCACTTTAAAATAGGGGTGCGTGAATCCGCCGTTGCCGGTGTCCGTATCAGTGCGCAGGTGCGGATACTCCTCCTCATTATGCAGCGCATCATAAAGGCGGGCCATCATCCTGGCGGGGTTGCGAAAAGCAGGGTGT
>VYCZ01000413.1 GCA_009843675.1 Gammaproteobacteria bacterium
CTGAGAGGAAATCGACGTTGTCGGGGAAGCGCGCGTCCTCGTCCCGACGGTTGCGGGCAATATCCTGTTCCTGGCGTTCGATATAGCCGTGGTATTTTGCCTGCACTTCGACCTGTTCGGCGATTGCCGGCGCTATGGCGGCGGGCTCGAAACCGGGCAGGCGGGCAAGGTCCGCATAACCGATGCCGGGACGGCGCAGGAGCTGCAGCAGGTTGGCGTCCTTGTTTAAAGGCTGGCCGAGCGCTTCCTCGGCAACGTCCTCGGGCAGGGCATCCGCGGCTATCCAGGTGGAGGCCAGGCGCTGCTGTTCTGCGCTGATGGCTTCGCTCTTTTCCTCGAAACTGCGCCACCTCTCATCATCCACCAAGCCGAGTTCCCGACCGGCCCCGGTCAGGCGCAGGTCGGCATTGTCCTCCCGCAGTAACAGGCGGTACTCCGCCCGGCTGGTGAACATACGGTAGGGTTCGGTGACGCCGCGGGTGGTCAGGTCATCGATCAGCACGCCGATATAGGCCTGGTCCCGGCGCGGGCTCCAGGGCTCCCGTTGCTCCACCCTCAGGGCGGCATTGATACCGGCTACGAGTCCCTGGCAGGCAGCCTCTTCATAGCCGGTGGTGCCGTTGATCTGACCGGCGAAAAACAGGCCGGAGATAGACTTGGTCTCCAGCCACGGATGCAGGTCGCGGGGGTCGAAATAATCGTACTCGATGGCATAACCGGGACGGGTAATGCGGGCCTGCTCAAATCCCTTGATCGAGCGCACCAGGTCGTGCTGCACGTCATAGGGCAAGCTGGTGGATATGCCGTTCGGATAGACTTCCGTCGTGGTCAGTCCCTCCGGTTCGATAAAGATCTGGTGCGAGGTCCGGTCGGCAAAGCGCACGACCTTGTCCTCCACCGATGGGCAGTAACGCGGGCCGATGCTTTCAATCGCGCCGCTGTACATGGGCGAGCGGTCCAGACCGGCGCGGATGATGTCATGGGTGCGCTCATTGGTATGGGTGATATGGCACGATACCTGCCGAGGGTGCTGCCCGGGCGTTCCCATGAACGAGAATACCGGCGCGGGATCATCGCCCGGCTGCTCAGTGAGGCGGCTGTAATCGATAGTTCGGCCGTCAATACGCGGCGGTGTCCCGGTCTTCAGGCGCCCGGTGCGGAACGGCAGGTCCCGCAAACGGCTTGCCAGGGTATTTGCCGGCGGCTCTCCCGCGCGCCCGCCCTGGTATCCGGATTCACCCACATGGATCCTCCCTGTCAGGAACGTGCCCACGGTCAACACCACGCAGGGGGCGCAAAAACGCAGGCCCGCCTGCGTCACCACGCCTGTGACGCGGTCTCCTTCGATTACCAAGTCATCCACGGGCTGCTGGAACAGGTGCAGGTTTTCTGTACCTTCCAGCAGGGGACGGATGACTCCTTTATACAGGTTGCGGTCAATCTGGGCACGGGTAGCCCGCACCGCCGGCCCCTTGCGGGCGTTGAGGATACGGAACTGTATGCCGCTGCGATCCGCGGCGCCCGCCATGACCCCGCCCAGGGCGTCTATCTCCTTCACCAGGTGGCCTTTGCCGATACCGCCGATGGCCGGATTGCACGACATCTGCCCCAGGGTATCGATACTGTGGGTCAGCAACAGGGTATCAACGCCCATGCGCGCGGCCGCCAGGGCAGCCTCGGTCCCGGCATGCCCTCCGCCTACGATAATAACGTCGTATTCCTGTTCACCGGCTCGCATGTTTCACCTGGATGTGAAAAGAATAGTAAGGGCAGGAATTGTAGTAAAAAAGGGGAGAAAATTAAACCTTCCCGGGACTCCTGAACTCCCGTCTTATGGTCTTCCCTGCCAGGAAATAGTGCAGCGACGACCACAGGCCGAAAACCAAGCTGACCGCCAGCAGTGCGTAGCGCAGGGAATCCTGTTGGTACCCGGCAGCCAAGTAATCGCTCATGATCCCCACCGCCTGGGGGCCGATGCCGCCGCCTATCAGGTTGGTGATTAATAACAGCAATGCGGCCGCCATGGCGCGCATCCTTATGTCGGCCAGGCCCTGGGCCACGGCGAAACTCGGCGGGCCCTGCATCACCCCGATCATGAACGGCAGGAACAGGGACAGGAATGCAATTGTCGGGTTTTGCGTGAGGAAGGTCAGCGCGAACATGGGAGTGGATACCAGTATAGCCAGCGACGGCACCCAGACGTACCAGCGCAAATCGGCGGCGCCCAGCCGGTCCGCAAGCCAGCCGCCCAGCAGCATGCCGATGATCTGGGAGACGCTCAGGATGATCGCCAGCCAGGTGCCGACCTCGCCGATCTCAAGTCCGAACGAGCGGGTGAAATAAGACGGCAGCCACTGCACTACGCCCAGCCAGACTACCGTGTACAACCCGGTTCCAACCGACAGGTGGCGGAATGTCGGGCTGGACATGAGGGTCTTCAATGAAAACCAGAACGGTTGCACTTCCGTTTTGCGCGCCAGGCCGTCTGCTGCGCCTCTTTCCGGTTCTTGCAGCTTTCGATACACCACCAGCGCCACCAGGATGCCCGGTATTCCAACCGTGAACAGCGCAGCGCGCCAGCCGTAGAGCTGGGTGATCCAGCCCCCCAGCATAAACCCTATCAATATGCCCACCGGCGCGCCCAGCGCATAGACGGAAATCGCCCTGGCGCGTTTCTCGACAGGGAACAGGTCGGCAATCAGGGAATGTGACGGGGGGCTGGCGCCCGCTTCGCCCACGCCGACCATGACCCTGGCAACAGCCAACTGCACGAAGTTCTGCGCCAGGCCGCACACCGCGGTCATGGCGCTCCAGACCGTTAAGGCAATGGCAATGATATTTTTCCGGCTGTAGCGGTCGGCCAGCCGGGCGATGGGAATGCCCATAGTGGCGTAGAACAGGGTAAACGCCAGGCCGGTGATGAAGCCGATTTCGGTGTCACTCAACTGCAGGTCAGCCTTGATAGCCGGCAGCAGCACGGCCAGCATGTAGCGGTCCATGTAGTTGAAGAACGACACCAGGAACAGCAGCGCCAGCGCCGTTGTGCGGATTGAGTTTGTCAAGCCGGGGCCTGCGGCGGCGGCAGGTGGGTTTCCTCCAGCGCCCTGGCCTTTATCTCTTCGATGGTCCCGCCGAAGTCGAACATGGGCGGTTCGCCCCGTTGCGCCACGAGTTCTGCGCGCAAGGCACGGGTGCCGTCCTCATCGACGCTGCCGTCATCCTTCAACACCACGCCGAAGCGCCGGGCGCCGGCGGCGCTGACCAGGCCGCGCTCGATATCAAGCCGCACGACTTCAGGATCGCGCCGGTAGGGGTCGCCCCAGCCGCCTCCGCCCCAGGTGTTGAAATACAGGATGTCGCCGGCTTTAACTTCCACCTCTTCGCACTTGGACGGCAACCACTGGTCGGTGCCGTCGGCGCGCACCAGGTGTTTGCTGGAACGCTGTCCCGGTTCGCCGCCGTTCACACCCCAGGGATAGGTGAGCCAGCGTTCGTCGTGGATGGCGATGGTGCCCTCACAGAGGAACCGGTAGGCCACGCTCAGGCCGTTGCCGCCGCGGTGCAGTCCCGCTCCGCCTGAATCGGCTATCGGCTCATATTTTTCAATGCGCAGGGGGAAATAGGCCTCGATAAACTCGTTCGGCACGTTGGTGAAACTGGGCCACAGGGAATGGCCGTCCGGCCCGTCGCCTGCCGGTCTTCCGGGTATGCCGCCAAAACCGATCTGGAACAACTGGAACCACTCGCCGTTTTCATCATAGCCGGAGTAAAACAGGTGCGGGCTGTCGGAAAAGCCGGCCGCGTTAAGCGCTTCCGGCGCGCCCTGCCCCAGCAAGCCGCCCATCACGTCAAAAATCCGTCCCAGGGCATGGGTTCGGCCGGACAGGGCCGCAGGGTATTCCGGTTTCAGTAGCGAACCCCGGGGGATGCGCACGTCAACCAGGTCGTAGAACCCGTCATTAAACAGGATTTGCGGATCGAACAGGTTGATGGTGAACGCGCCGAAGAACATCCTGAACATATCCTCGCTGAGGAAGAAGTTGATCGAGCTTTTTGCCTGCGGGTCGGTGCCGGCAAAATCGAATATGGCCCGGGAACCCTCGCGCCACAGGCTGCATTTAATCCTGTAGGGTCCGCCGCCCACCCCGTCATCACACACGTAGTCCTCAAAACTGCGCGGTTCTTCCGGCACGATCATCTCGATGATCTGCTTCATGGCCGCGTGATTGCGTTCCAGCATCAGTTCCATGGTGGAGTAGAACACGTCATCGCCGAAACGTTCGGCCAGCTCGATACAGCGCCGGGCCGCGGTGTTGCAGGCGGCGACCAGGGCATTCAGGTCGAACCGGTTCCATTGCGGGGTGCGCACGTTGTGCAATATCAGTTCCAGGATATCGGACTGCAACTCCCCTTTACGGTACAGCTTGGTCGGGGGGATGCGAATGCCTTCCTGGAAAATGGTGGTCGCCTGCACCGGGATGCTCCCCGGTGTCATGCCGCCGTTGTCCGACATGTGGCCGAACATGGCGGACCAGGCGATATGCCTGTGGTCCTTGAAGATAGGCACCAGCACGATCCAGTCCGGCAGGTGCGATACTGCCGCGCCGCACATGTATGGATCGTTGGTGAGAACTACGTCGCCCTCTTCGAGTTCTCCCTCGTAGGCGTCCATCAGTCCGTGGATGAACGAACCGAACTGGCCGACCACCATCTTGCCTTCCCGGTTCGCCACCATGGGGAAACAGTCGCCCTGCTCGCGGATGCCGGGGGACATGGCGGTACGGAACAATACCGCGTCCATTTCGACGCGCACGTTGCGCAAGGCATTCTCGATGATGTCTACAGTAACGGTATCCACCGGGACTCGCCCCAGTGGGGTCGTGTTCTGCTCGACTACTTTACCGGCCATTGCTTCTGTCCCAACCTTTTACTCAGGATTGATGACAAGGTTGCCCAGGGCATCCACTCCCGCCCGGTAGCCGGGCAGGATCAGGGTCGTGGAATCCATTTCGCAGATTATTGCCGGACCCGGCACGACCAGTCCTTCATGCAGTCTTTCCCGCGCATAGATAACGGAGTCATGCCACTCACTTTCGTAATAATAACGGCTGTCGTGAAGCCTGCAGTCTTCCAGCCGGGTCTGCGCGCTGCTGGTCTCAAGTTCGGCCAGGGCCATCGGTTTAACCCTGACTATGGCCCGTATCATCACGATTTCATGGTCCTCGCCCAGGTCAAAAGTGAACAGGTGCTTGTGTTCGGCGTCAAAGCGCCTGGTCAGGCCGAGTATGCCGCCGTCCGCCAGTTCTTCCGCAGTGAAATCCAGGGTGATCTGGTAGGCCTGGCCGGTGTAACGCAGGTCTGCCTGGTACACCGTTTCCAGGTCTTGTGGCGCGACCCCGTCGGCCGTCAGGGACTCCGAGGCCCGCCGACGCAGGGCTTCCAGGTCCTGCAACAGGTTTTCCGTCCCGGTTTCTTCCGCCATGGTGATATAGGTGCGCGCGGCTTCATCCTGGACCTGCGTGGTTGCATCGCCATAGGCGCACAGGACGCCGGGACCGGGCGGGATGATGACCGGCCAGGAACCCGTCAGGATTCCCAGGGCGTTAGCATGGAGGGGACCGGCGCCGCCGAAACCGACCAGGGAGAAATCCCTGGGGTCGTAGCCCTGCTCCACGGAGACCAGGCGTAGCGCGCCGAACATGGATTCATTCACGATTTTTATAATCCCTTCAGCGGCTTCCATGAGGCCGATATCCATCGCGTCCGCCAGCTTTTGCACCGCGGCTTCCGCCGCGGTTTTGTCTATCGCCATGGCGCCGCCCAGTTGCACGTCCGCGGGGAGATAACCCAGTACTACGTTGGCGTCGCATACCGTGGGTTCCTCGCCCCCCTTCATGTAGGCCGCCGGACCGGGAACGGCCCCGGCGGATTGCGGGCCGACGCGCAGTGCGCGGGTCAGTTCCGGCACAAAAGCGATGGAGCCGCCGCCGGCGCCCACGGTGCGCACGTCGACCGACGGCGCCCTGACGCGCACGTCGCCGACGATGGTTTCCCGCCGCACCCGGGCCTTGCCGTTCTGGATCAGTGCCACGTCCGTTGACGTGCCGCCCATATCGAAAGTCAGGATGTTGTCGTAACCCGCCCGGCTGCAGAAGTACAGGGCGCCGGTCACCCCTCCCGCCGGACCCGACATGAGCATGTTGACCGGCGATTGCGCCGATGCACGGCCCGACGCCAGTCCGCCGTCTGAGCGCAGGATGGACAAGACGACGTCGCTGCCCATCTGCTCAGCCAGGGCGACCTGCAGGTTGGTGATGTATTTCGATACTTCCGGCCTGACGTAGGCGTTGACGACCGTGGTTTCGGTGCGCTCGTACTCCTGCATCTCCGGCACGACCTTGCTGGATATGGAGATGGGGATATCCGTGAAAACCTCGCCGGCGACGGCCTCGGCGCGGCGTTCGTTCTCATCGTTGATGTAGGCGTTGATGAAACAGATGGTCAGGGATTCCACTTCACCCCTGGCGCGCAGCCTTTGCAGGTCCCGCCTCAATGCCGCTTCGTCCAGTTCCCTGATGATACTGCCCCCTGCGTCGATGCGTTCATCCGCTTCTATGGTCAGTTCCAAGGGGGCCAGCAACGGTTTCTTTACGTAACTGACCCAGCCGCCCAGGCCGCCCGGACAGAATGAACGGGCTACCTGCAATACCTGGCGGTATCCTTTTGTCGTGACCAGTCCGACCCTGGCGCCGCGTCCGGTGAGCACGGCATTGGTCGCCACGGTGGTGC
>VYCZ01000184.1 GCA_009843675.1 Gammaproteobacteria bacterium
GTCTGAGATCGCGATAAAACTCAGTCTAGTTTTCCAGCATCACACAAGCGACACTTAACAGCCGGTCGTCAATGGTGCGTGACGCGCGGTCATAACCATGCCCTCGGGAGCGCAGTGTGTTGTATTTTGCTTGGTTGAATTCATCGTTCTGCGCAGCAATTCAAGCCAAGTGATAGACAGAATTTCTGCCTCATTTTAGGGAGACTGACGGACTGTAAGTGGTTACAATCCTCTCTCCACCCCAGCCGATTTGTGTGTGAATTCTCTACTAGGGATGGTGGAGCCAGGCGGGATCGAACCGCCGACCTCTACAATGCCATTGTAGCGCTCTCCCAACTGAGCTATGGCCCCGAAACCCGCGCAACAGTTCGCGGGTCATAAAGTGGCGGCATACTCTACGTCAGCGCAGGTAAACTGTCAAGCACTAAGAGGCATCAATCCTGCGCTCGATCAGTGCCAGCGCGCGATCCAGGCGGGATAGTGTCCTGTCCCGGCCCAGCAACTCCAGGGTAACGTCGATGGAGGGCGACACCGCGCTGCCCGTTACCGCCACCCGCAGGGGCTGGGCGATCTTGCCGAACTTGATGGCCTGTTGCTCCGCCACGGCATCTATGGCTGCATGAATCGCTTCCCTTTCCCAGGCATCCAGCCCGGCCAGGGCATCCCTGACCCGTCGTAGCGGTTCAAGCGCCACGGGACGCAGGTGCTTTTTCGCGGCGGTCTCATCGTATTCGGCAAATTCCTCGTAGAAGAAACGGCTCTGTTCGGCCATCTCCGCGATGGTCTTCACACGCTCCTTCTGGATCCCGGCCACTTCCTTGAGATCGGGCGGACCGGATACGTCAACGCCAAGCTCAACCAGTTTTCTTTTAAGCAGGCAGGCAATATCTTCCGCCTTGCTTTCCCTCAGGTAATGCTGGTTCAGCCAGGCCAGCTTGTCCGGGTTCAGCGCGGCCGCGGCCTTGTTGACCCGGGCAATATCAAACAGTCCGGTCATTTCGCCAATGCTGAAGATCTCCTGGTCGCCGTGGGACCAGCCCAGCCTCACCAGGTAATTCAGCAGGGCCTCCGGCAGGTAGCCCTGGTCCCGGTATTCCAGCACGCTGGCGGCGCCATGGCGCTTGGAGAGTTTCCTGCCCTCCGGGTCCAGGATCAGGGGGATATGGGCATACGTCGGCGCGGCAACGCCCAGGGCATTGAAAATGTTGATCTGCCTGGGTGTGTTGTTGAGATGGTCGTCCCCCCGCACTACATGGGTAATGCCCATATCGGCATCGTCCACCACCACGGTCAGGTTATAGGTGGGCGAGCCGTCGGCACGGGCAATGATCAAATCATCCAGTTCCCGGTTGCTGATCACCACCCGGCCCTGGATGGGGTCGTCGATGACCACGTCGCCGTCGAGCGGGTTTTTGAAGCGCACCACCGGCGTTTCCCCTGCCGATGGCCCCCGGTCCAGGTCCCGGCATTTCCCGTTATACCTGGGTTTTTCACCCCTGCTCATGGCCTCCCCGCGCATCGCTTCCAGTTCTTCCCTGGTGCAGTAACAATAATAGGCCCGGTTCCGGTCCAGCAGCCGCTGTATCGCTGCTTTGTACATTTCAGTGCGCTGCGACTGGTAGATGATGTCCCGGTCATGGTCCAATCCCAGCCATTCCATGCCTTTCAGGATTACGTTGAGAGCCGCTTCCGTGGATCTCTCACGGTCGGTGTCCTCTATTCTCAGCAGGAATTCGCCACCGTGGCGCCGGGCGTACAGCCACGCAAACAGGGCCGTGCGGATGCCGCCGATGTGCAGGTCGCCGGTGGGACTGGGCGCGAAGCGGGTGATTACCTTGTCTGTCATGGCCGGGTCAGTTGCGTTCAGCTTCTTCAGTCAGCAGCGATACGCCGCACTGCACCCGTCTCCGCAACCAGGGGCTGGGGCGGTAGCGCGGGTCGCCGGTGAGTTTGAACAGGTTATCCAGGATTTCGGCGATCCTTGCCCCCCCGACTTTGTCTCCCCAGGACAGCGGGCCGTGCGGGTACCCAAGGCCCAGGGTCACGGCGGCCTCTATGTCGGGCACAGAGGCAATACGGCGCTGGGCGATATTGGCGGCAATGTTCACGATCACGGCCAGGATGCGCTGGCTGATGAAGCCCGGACTGTCGTTGATCACGGTAACGGGAACACCGCCGGCCGCCAGCAGGCCGTGCATGCTGTCACGCACCCCGGGTTCGGTCACCGGGGACAGCATCAGGGTGCGCCTCTTGTCCAAGCCAGGGAGCGGGTCCACGGCTACCGTGCGGGTCGGATCCAGGTCCTTCACAGTGCAGCACTGGCTGACGTCGCTGCCCCAGGGCTGAAGTACGGCTATCGTATCCCCGCCCGCCGGCGAGTCCGCGACCTGCGCGCCGCCGGCTTTCAATTCTTCGGCCAGTTGCCGGGACGCGCTGTCGCCTGCGCCGTCCAGCCACACTCTTGTGATGCTGACCTGCGGCGCCGGCGCCTCTTCAGGCTCGATCTTCCGGTTGTCCTCATAGCGGTAAAACCCGCGCCCGGTCTTGCGCCCGAACAGGCCCGCAGCCATCCTCGGCGGGACCAGCGACGAGGGGCGATACATGGGTTCCTGCAGAAACTGGTCGTACACGGACTGCATCACCTTGCCGGACACGTCCAGCCCGGTCAGGTCCAGCAGTTCGAACGGCCCCATCCGGAACCCCATGGCTTCGCGCATGACCCGGTCCACGTCGACAGGTTGCGCCACCCCCTCTTCCAGGATGCGCAACGCCTCCGTGGTAAAACCGCGGCCGGCATGGTTTACCAGGAAACCGGGTTGGTCCGCGGCGACCACGGCGCGGTGGCCGGTTGTGGCAACCAGTGATGAGAGTTCCCCGATAACATCCGCGTCGGTCAGCGCCGCAGGTATGACCTCGACCACGCGCATCAGCGGTACCGGGTTGAAGAAATGCAGCCCCGCGACCCGCTCCGGCCTGGCGCAGGCCGCAGCGATGTCCGAAACCAGCAGGGAAGAAGTGTTGCTCGCGAGGATGGCCTCAGCGGAGACGATGTTTTCCAGTTCCGCAAACAACTGCTTCTTGACGTCCAGCAGTTCCACGACCGCCTCGATGACGACCCGGCAGGAGGCCAGCCCATCCATGCCGCGGCACAGGGTGAGACCGGCAAGCATGGTGTCCGCCTCTTCCTGCGAGCACCTCCCCTTCTCGACCTGGCGGCCGATCATCTTGCCGACGAATTCGGCGGCAGCATCCAGCGCGCCGGCCTGGGTGTCATAAAGCCGTACCGGGTACCCGGCCTGCAGGAACAACTGGGCAATCCCCCGGCCCATGACCCCGGCGCCGACAATACCGATACGCAGGTCGCGTTGCGCCGGGCTTGTTTTTGTTTTGTTTGTCATTAGACAGGCTATTATAACCCCATGAACAACAAATCAGGCGATGGGATACGGTTGTTGCCGGTGCGCGGCATACCCGAAGTCATGCCCGGCGATGACCTGGCAGCGCTGTTGCTCGAACGCTTGCAGGAGTACCAGGTTACCGGCGGCGATATCCTGGTCATAGCCCAGAAGGTCGTCTCCAAGGCGGAGAACCGGTACGTGGAACTGGCCGGGGTGACACCCTCGGACCGGGCACTGGAACTGGCCGGAAAGACGGGCAAGGACCCGCGCCTGGTCGAACTGATCCTGTCCCAGTCAAAACGCGTAGTCAGGTACCGGCAGGACGTGCTGATCGTCGAACACAGGCTGGGGTTCGTGCACGCCAATGCCGGCATCGATCATTCCAATATCCCGCAGAACGCCCGTTCGGAACGGGTACTGCTGCTGCCGGAAGACCCCGATGCCAGCGCCGCCCGCATCCATGCCGCCATCACGCAGGCCTGCGGCGTAAACGCCGGGGTCATCATCAACGACAGCGCCGGACGGGCCTGGCGCAACGGCGTGCCCGGCATCGCCATCGGCGGCGCCGGCCTGCCCTGCCTGCTGGACCTGCGCGGCGAGAGCGACCTGCACGGAAACCTGTTGCGCGTGACCGAGGTGGGGATTGCCGATGAAATCGCCGCCGCGGCCTCGCTGGTCATGGGACAGGCGGCCCAGGGGATACCTGCGGTGCTGGTCAAGGGCCTGGCGCTGCGCGGGCCGCACAATAACGCATCCGCCCTGATAAGAGACCCGGACAAGGACCTGTTCAGGTGACCATGGGAACCGTCCTTACCCTGTGCGGGGGCGTGGGTGGCGCAAAACTGGCCCTCGGACTCAGCCGGGTCCTCAGGCCGGATGAACTCCTCATAGCCGTCAATACCGGCGATGACTTCCGGCACCTGGGCCTGCATATCTCACCCGACCTGGACACTGTCATGTACACCCTGGCCGGGGTGGCGGACCCGGAACGGGGCTGGGGGCTCGCAGGCGAGACCTGGCAATTCATGGAGGCAATTTCCCGTTTCGAGGGACTGGACTGGTTCAAGCTGGGTGACACGGACCTCGCCACCCATCTCTACCGGGCCCGGGCGCTGGAACGGGGAGCAGGACTGGCCGAAGTCACGAAGGAGCTCTGCGATGCTTTCGGCATTGCGCACCGGATCGTGCCCATGACCGACGATCCGTTGCAGACGGTCATCATCACCGGCGAGGGGGAACTGCCGTTCCAGGATTACTTCGTGCGCCTGGGTTGCCGCCCCCGGGTGCAGGCCGTCAGGTTCGACTGGGTCGAAATGGCGCGCCCGAATCCCGAATTCGCCGCCCTGCTCAACAACCGGGAACTGCGCGCCGTGATCCTGTGCCCGTCGAACCCGTTCCTGAGCATCGATCCGATCCTTTCCCTGGAAGGCGTCCGTACGGACCTGCAATCCACCCGTGCGCCGGTCGTCGCAGTATCGCCCATCGTCGGCGGCAAAGCCCTGAAAGGCCCCGCGGCGAAAATCATGGAAGAACTGGACATGCCTGCAAGCAACCTGTCAATCGCAGAATACTACCGCGACTTCCTGGACGGCCTGATCATCGACAACGGCGACAGGCATGAAGCGCCGGCAATCAGGGAAATGGGGATCGAGGTGAAGGTGACTAATACCGTAATGCGGTCTCCTCAGGACAGGATCGCCCTGGCAGAAACAACCCTGCAGTTCGCGTTCGGATTAATCCGCAGATGACGCAGATTAACGCAGATGAAATGATGATTGTTATTCACATTTTCCTAAGTTCAGTCGGTAGAAATATAATCAGCCAAGACCCGGACTCAAAGAAACAATAAAAAATAATCTGCGTTAATCTGCGTCATCTGCGGATAGAACTCAAGTACAATCAAGGCGTTTCTCCCAGGCTACCTGGTTGCGGCGGGCATCCTGGATGTACGGGGAAAGGCGGATCAGGAACAGTACAACCCGGTTGAGCAGCGATCCGGGAAACTTCAGCGGCCGCTTGATGTCGATAAACATCACCACCCGCCTGCCGCCGGTATTGTTCTCCACCCGGTGCCGGTAAGTGTCGTCGAACACGATACAACGGCCTTCCTCCCAGGTACTGGTTTCCCCGCCCACCTCTATCCAGCAGTCTTCCCGCGGTTCGGGTACGACCAGGGCCAGGTGGCAGCGCAATAGGCCCCGATAAGGCCCGCGGTGCAGGGGTATGTGCTTGCCTGGCGCCAGCACGGAAAAGAATGCCGTGTACATATCCGGTATCGACTCGAGGATGCGCGTGGTTTCCGGGCAAGCCCTGCAGTTGTTTTCCATCTTGTAACCATATCCGTAGAGAAACCAGGACTTCCATTTGTCATCTCGGGATATGTTGTACTGGTCGCGCGAAATATCCTGGAAATTCGGGATGCGTTCGGGGGCTTCCAGCAACCGGTCCAGCTCCGCGCGGATCAATTCCCAGTCGGCTTCCAGCGTGCGCACCCAGGAAAATGCCGAGGGATCAAGGAAAGGCGTGTCGGCAACCAGGGAATACCTGATCAGGACCCGCTCTATGCGCTTGATCAGCCACAGACCCAGCGCCACGCTGGGCCGGCGTTTTTTCTTCTCTTCCGTCACCTCAATATCCCCCGTTTCACCAGCTTGAGGAACACTCCCCAGCCAAACAACAGGGGATAACGCCGCAGTCTCGGGGTGACCTCAATCTCAACGCCGGCATGCCGGCCGATCTTCCAGGCCGCATAATCCACGCCGTTGCTGAAGGTCAGCGCCGCCTTGATCAGCCTCAGCACCCACAGGAAATGCCCGAGCCGGCGCCTGCGGCGCCATTGCCTGTGCGTCCTGCGGGCGGCTTCGGCACCGGCCAGGCAACGGTAGCCGTTGTCTCCTTCCCTGCGCAGGATACTCTCCAGCGCAGGCAGGGCTGCATCCAGCAAGGCAGTATACGCGGCCTGGTTATGGCGCACCAGTTGTCCCGCCTTGGAGTCGGGTTCAGAGCGGAACTCGGTCGAGTAGGACAGGGACAAGGCATTGGTCCAGATCGTTTCCGCATCGCCGGTCTCTCCCTGCAGGGTCGGCAGCGTCGTCCTCAGCAGCGTCAGCACGGAGAGCGCCATCAGTTCCTCGAATTCACGGCGCACGGCCCCGGTCCGGGCATGGAGTATGCGCGCCGGCTGCGCGAAGCGCCCCCACAGGTAGGAGTGAAAGCCGTGGCGGATGCCGCCGCTGAAATCCGCCATGCTGATCAAGGCCAGTTTCAGCCGCACCGGCGCGTCTCCGGCGGGAATTTCCCGGTACAGGACATTGGGCGGGAGGCAGGCATTGAGCCAGGCCGGGAAACGTCTTGCGTAAGCATTCCTGTAGCTGTCGACCACAACGA
>VYCZ01000339.1 GCA_009843675.1 Gammaproteobacteria bacterium
GTGCCTGCGTTGTATTGCGTGCCGCCCAGCAACATGCGCGTGGGCGTGATGTACAAGGTGTTAGGGTTGTGGGCGCTCAAACCGTTGTAGGCGGCGTCGGTGAGCACCTTAATCTCGTGCGCCTCGGCGGAGATGACCGGGATGTTGTCCCCCGGATGCAGGTCATCGGGGTGCACCCAGGTATAGTCATCAGTCCTGCCGCCGATCCAAAGCTCATGAAACGGCGAGTCGGACGCAGTGCCGCCGTAACGCAAGCTGATCTCCACCGTCCTGGCAGCAATGTCGCTGTCGCTGTCAGTGGGATTGTTGTCAACGATGTTCTTGAACGCGGTCTCTTCGCTGTTGCCGTAGAGCTGGGTATAGAAGATATCCCACTCCAGGTCGTTGGCGTACTGGTACGCGGCAGGGTTGTTGAAGCCATGCTCTGATGTGCCGACCTGGAGGGTCGTTCCGCCCGGTAAGTGAATGACAGCATCCAGGTAGATTTGATTGAACCTGCTGCCCCAGATTTTCGACAGGGCGGATTTCACCACAAAATACACGTGGTCATGGCCGTCCGGATTGACCTCGACATAAAACCCGGCGAAGGCGCTCAACGGATTATGCAGCACCTTGCCGAAGTCCGTCACCGTGTGCGAAGGAATGCTTACCAGGTCAACCGTGTTGCCAAGACCGTCCTTTGCCCGGTACATGGCGCCGTAGTAATCGCGGTTATTGAAAGTCACTTTGTCCATGGTGATTTTCAGGCGATTGGCGGCGCTGGCGGAGGTCCTGATGTACTCTCCAGGCTCCCAGGGCAAGGACAACGCCTGCGGAACGTCGTGGTCAACGCCAGCCGCAGGCACGGCGAACGTCTGGCGCGCCTTGCGCGGCAGGTAGATGGTATCCGGCGTGGCATTCTGTCCACTTGCCGCGGGCTGCGCGGGGATATCATCCACCAGCACGCCCCGCGCGGTCTTTGCCGCATGTGCCGCCAAGTACGCCGCGGATACGGCAGCATCCAGCCGGTCCTCCAAATCATTATGCGCTGCGTTAATCGCCGCGTGCAGGTCCGCCACCGAGGCCAGCCGGTACTCGACCCAGTGCTGCACCGTCGCCGTGTGCGTGTACAGGTCGCTGTCATCGGTCTCGGTGATGAGCATCGACCAGGCCGCGCCCAGGGCCGCAGTCTGCAACAGCGCCGAGTGCACGTTGCTGCGAAATAATATGGTGGGCGGGTTGGCGCCGTTCGGGTACTCGGCGATGTACGCCAGCGCGTGCGTCTCGCTCGTGCCGCCGATGGTGATGACCGCCTTGATTTGATCGTTGGCGTCGGAGGCCGAGCCCTTCGCGGTCTCGTAGGCGTCCTTGCGCAGCTCGATCTCCAGGTGGCCGGTGCGCCGGTTATTGACCACCGCGGCAATGGCTCCCGCCGGGTTGACGGTAAACTGCCCGTGCGTCCCCGTGCGCCCCAATGCGCCGGAGGTGCCGTCCCACGTGTAACTCTGGCCGCCGTAACTGTAGTGGTCGAGGCGGCCCTCAAAGGTGTTTTCCGTCTGGCCGGTGGCCTTCTGCCACAGGCGGCCGTCCACCAGGTATATCTTGTCGTCGCGTACGTCCGCCGCATCGGGCAGGGTCTCGTGAGACTCAATCGCATCCGTGTCGCTCTCGGCATCCAGTTGCGCCAGCTGGAATTTGACGTTGGAGATACCGATGTCTCGCCCGTGCCGGTCCAGGTAGATATTCACCGTATCGGCTTCGGCGAGGTGCCAGTAACCTGACAGCGTGAAGGTCTGGGTAACCGGATTCTGGGTGCTGCCGCCGGTGTTGTACGTGGAGATGCCGGTGGGCCCGGCAACCACCGAGTTATCCGTAGCGTCGCGCACGTCGAAGTCCATCCGGCCCACCTTGGTGGCCCAAAACTCACCCGTGATCGACACCAGGTACAGGCCCGGGGCCACGTCAAAATTGGCATTGTTGATATTTGACAGGATGCGCGCCGCGCCCTCGCCGTGGTCCACGGCGATGGAGTTGGCTTTCGGCGCGAGGGCGACGTTCGCGGTGCCGAGAATCTGGTCTGACAGCTCAATGCTCTCGATGCGCAGGCCGGCCAGGGAGACCGCACTGTTGTTGGCGTCCACCAGCACATAACCGCTGCCCTGGGCATTGACCGCCGGCACCTTGCCCACACCTGCGCCGCTCGGCGCCGGGGGCAGGCGTTTCTGTACGGACGTATCCAGCTCATCGGCCTCCCAGGCCGGCGGGGTAGAGACCCACTCACCGTTTGAGTCGATTTGCACAATACGGCCTTGCTGGGACGCCAGCGGCACCGGCAACACGGGGATCAGCCGTCGGATCGCATAATTCAGGGCCTCCCGGTCATAAATCTCGTAGACGATGACGTGATGAGTACCTGACGGGCTGCTGAGCACTAAACGATCCTGCGCATCCTTCCAGAACCGCACTTGGCCAGTAACCGCTCCATAGTTCGTCGCCGTGCGGAACCGATAAATGTCGTCGTGTTCTTCCCAACTCCAGTCGTTGCCGCCGCCGCTCCGGGGTACCTGAAACAACACAATCCGGGCATCCACGTCTGCGCCTTGCAGCACCGTGAAATCGGGCACAACGTAATCTGTGCCGTGCGCCACCCGCACATCCGCCAGCAACCGGAAGGCGGCTTTCTCGCCGGCGCCCGCAGTTATCCTGGCGGCCAGCTCATCCAGCCCCTCGACCTGGTTTTGCTTGATGCCCTTGCCGCCGTTGAACGGGAAGGTCAGGAAATCGGAAAATGTAATCGGCATAGTCGGTTACCTCACAGTCCAGGTCACAGCAGCATCCTGGGTCAGGGCCTGGTTGGAGACCCAGACGTTGTAGTCCGAGCCGCTCACGGTGATGGCTGCGCTGTGCTTGGTGAACGCACCGACCTGGTTGGTGCCCGACTGGTCGTCCGAACGCGTCACACTGGTGATGTCCGCCTCGCTGTCCAGCCTGGCCAGCAGCACGTGCTGGCTGCCGTCATAGGCCGGAATCTCGGCGGCGCCGTTGGCCGCGGCGATGGTCAACTCGCCAGCCACGGGCACGGCGTCGGCGGAGGTGCCGAACAGGAAGTCGTCCGCCGGCGTATTCGGCGTTGAGCCGCCGCTGGACTCACCGCCCAGCTCAACAAAGACCAGCGTAATGTTGCTGATCGTGCTCGGGCGCAGACGATCCACCAGCACATTGAGGCTCGTGGCCGTAGCCAGGAACAGCAGCTCTTTGATGGACCCTTGGACCGCTTGATCATCAGGCGTTATCGTGCCTGAGCGTTCCGTCAGATTGGAGTTGTCGGACGCCTTGCGGAACCGGAAACCGACAACGGAAGCGTCATTACTACCCTCGAAGGTCGCACTGAGCTCCACCAGGTACGCGCCGGCGCGGACGGTAAAATCATTATTGCCGCTGGCGAGGTTTGACAGTATCGGCGTGGCCGAACTGGCGTGCACCACGGTCGCGGCGCTGACGTTGAGCTCAAGCTCGGTATCCGCACCGCCCTCAGCGATATCTGCGAACGAGATGCGCTCTGATCGCACCGCACCGACCGCGCCGGTACCCGGATCACCCTTGTCACCCTTGTCACCCTTCGTCCCGCCAGATCCCTGATCACCATTGTAGCCCTAGGCAACCTACCGCCCGGCGGCGCGTCCTCCGTTGTCCTCATTCTCTGTATTCGCCCCGCCCTCAGCGATATCTCCGATCTAGCCCCTCTCGCCCTTGTCACCCTTCGCCCCGGCTGCCCCCGGATCACCCTTGTCGCCCTGGTCACCCTTCGGGCCTCTCTGTCCCTGCGGCCCTTGGGTGCCGTCGCCGTTGCCGCCCGGGGCGGCGCTGCCGTAGGGGTAGTAGCCGCTCATACCAGGATGGCTATGCGGGCCGTGGCGGCGGCGGTGGTGGCGGACAGGCGGATGGCGGTGACGGCGGGGCTGAGCTCGGTGCCGGTGGCCGCCTCGTGGCTGGTGCGCCCGCCGATGTTCACGTCTGTCCACTCGGCGCTGCCGTTTTCCACGTCCGGCGCCGGGGAGGTGGTGACGGCCAACTCCGCGCTGCCGCCGCCGCCCGGTTGCACGGTGACGGAGATGTGGCGCGCGGCGGCCGGGACCAGGACGTGGTCGCTGCCGCCGGCCGCGGCCTCGAGCAGCGCCCAAGTGCGCCCGCCTTGATAGGTCTCGGTGCTCATGTGACCCCCGGCAAAAAGCCCAGGAATGGAAGGATGCGCATCATTTTCTCTCCGAAGGTTTCGTTTTCAGTGCACGAGCAGTCGCAGGTGGCGCTGCCGTAGTTCGACGTGGCGCTGGCCGAGGCGCCCTGGTCCGTGTTGGCGTGCGGCGCCACCCAGTCCGGCTCGCCGTCTTCCACCGGCGCCAGGCCGGTGGCCGCGGCGGCGGTCTTCAACGCCGCGCTCACGATGGGGGCCGGGCCGGCGGCCTGGCCCGTGGCCGACTTGGCCACGGCGCCCACGGCGCGGGACACGACGGTCTTGGGCAGGTCTTCGCTGCTGTTGTCCAGGAAGTGGAAGCCGCCCAGCGCGCCGCCGCCCAAGGCCAGGAATCCGATGAGGGCCTGGACCAGGCCGACGATGCCGTTGGGCCGGGCCATGGGCTACCCGGTCAGCAGCGCGAAGTAGAGCAGCGCAAACACCATGGCAAACAGCGCCCGGGTGGTGGCGCCGCCGGCAATCACGACGGCCAGCGCCCGCATTTTCTCCGCGTCCTGCAGCGTCGGTTCTTTCTTCCGGTACAGCAGCCGGAACTGTGACAGGTAGCACGGGCTGTCGTTCTCCGGGCGCATCGAATCAATGGCCGCAATCGCCATGCGGATGAGCGCCTGCGCCAGCAGCGCGGAGAAGGCGGCCAGGATGACGGCGATGAACGCCAGCGTCAGGTCGCCCCACTTCTCCCCGGTGTTGCGGGCCTGGGACTTGATGGAATCGGCGGCGGCCACCAGGTCGTCGATATCGGCGCAGGTGTAGCCGGCCCAGGCGGAGTTTACCTGGTGGCGCAGGGACGCGACGCTGCAGTCCTCATTCGCCGCGACCGGCGCGGCCAGGAACACCACCGCGGTAAAGACGCAGAACAGCGCCGCCGCGGCCAGCATCCCGAGAACCAACACTCTTATGGCGCGGTACTTCATTTTTCCCACCGGGCTGGGTACTCATCCGGCGGGCGCGCCGGGGGCGCCGGTTGCTGCGGGATCGCCTTGGGCAGGTGGATCTCCACCTTGTCCACGGTGCAGTTGCAGGGCGGTTTCGCCTTGGCCGGCAGCGGCACCGGCACAATGCCGCCGGCGCAGCCCGCGAGAACCAGGCACAGCAGGCAGGTAAACAGGGCTCGTAGCATGGGTTTGTCCTCTGGTGATTGCAGTCAGGGAGATCAATGTTACACAGTTTTTGTGACACGGGTAGGGTGTCCGTGTCAATTTCGCACGGGGTCAGGCCGGGCGACTTATCTGATGGTTTTTTCGGCGCCAGCCGGCGCACCAGGTGACGATATCGCCGGAAAACTGATTGCAAACCCGCGCCGCTGCGCTCCAGGAAAACGGGATTTTGCAATCAGGCCGGTTGGGTTTGTGCTATACTTGCACCTGGTACCACACGCACCAGGGCACGCACATGAACTACGAACTCATCACGATTATCGTCACCATCATAGCAACCGGGGCAACCGTTCTGGGCTTGACGTTGCCCAGGTTTTCCAAAATAGACGATGAAATATCCGGACTGAAAGAACGCATGGCGCGGCTGGAAGGCTTGTTTGAAGGCTTTACCGGGCGGGCAGGCACAGGATAAGGGCCGGGCGCTCGCCGCATAAAAAGGACACGCAACTAGGGGTTTGCGTGTCCTTTTTTTTGGCGGTTGCGGCGGGCGCGGCGCAGCAGTCGGAGTTGAATTTCGATTAATTCGGCCAGCGCCTTGCCCTCCGGCAAGGCGCCGCGTGCCAGTCGCTCAAAACCGGCTGCACTGTCCAGCGTCTCCGGCAGCAGCAGCGGGCTGTCCAGGTCCCGGTGCGGCCCGACGTACAACTCTAATTCCAACACTGACAAGACGTTAGCGACGTTTGTCCATTGCACGTCATGGCCTTCATAGATATACCTGACAGCGTTCCTGGAGAGGCCGGCTTCCTCCATTAACTGCCAGTGACTCTTGCCCAGCTGGTCCACCCGACGACGGATGGCGGCTTTCAACATCCGGGCGGCCGGATGCTCGGCTGTGTCTTTTTTGGTTCGTGTCATATCTGACACGCATTTTAACAGGAAATTCAGGCTGGAGAATATTTACAAAAAACGCTTGACTCTTGCGTGTCAAATATGACATAAAAAAAAAGTGGATTATGACCTTAACATTTTGCGGTTGGCCGAGGCGTTCGCCGAACACAACGGTATGGCTCTCTCAACGGTGAGCCGCCATGCCTCCAAGTCCGGCGCGACGTTCATGCGCATTCGCGCAGGCAAGGGCATCACGCTCGCTCGCAGCCGCGCCATCCTCCAATGGCTCTCCGACCACTGGCCGCTCGAGCTGGAGTGGCCGGCGGACATCCCGCGTCCGGACCCCAACCCGGACGCCGCCTGTTTTTCCGGGGCGCGCCCGGGTCCAGGCGCCGGGCCTTCTTCCTCGAACTCAGCAATCCGGCGCACTACTCCTGCCCGGGCGCGCCCCCTTTTAAACGAGTCCGGCGAGGTGGACAACGTGGCCAGGTTCGCCCGCGGCCAGGGCTTCAACCCGCGCAACGTGCGCAACACGCTCAAGCGTTACGGCGC
>VYCZ01000371.1 GCA_009843675.1 Gammaproteobacteria bacterium
GGCGCATGATGGCTTCCGCCTTGGTATAACACTCCGTATACTCACTGTCAGGCTCGGAATCCGCCACTATGCCTCCGCCTGCCCAGAAATAAATCCTGTTTTCCTTGTGCACCAGGGTGCGAATCGCAATGTTGGTGTCCATGTTGCCGTCGAAACCGACATAGCCGATGGCGCCGCAATAGACGGTCCGGCGATACGTCTCCAGTTCTTCGATGATCTGCATGGCGCGGAGCTTGGGCGCGCCCGTTATGGAGCCTCCCGGGAATGCCCCGCGCAGCAGATCCAGTGCATGCCTGTCCCGGGCGAGCCTGCCGGTCACGGTGCTGACCAGGTGGTGAACGGTAGCAAAACTCTCCAGCGCAAATAACCTGGGGACCATGACACTGCCTGTTTCACAATTCTTTCCGATATCATTCCTCAACAGGTCAACGATCATCAGGTTTTCCGCCCGGTCCTTTTCACTCTCGAGCAATTGCGCCGCAAGCGCCTTGTCTTCATAGGCAAATGCCGAGCGTCTTATGGTGCCCTTGATGGGTTTGGTTTCCACCAGGTCGTTGGACACGGAAATATACCGCTCCGGCGAGGAACTCAGAATGCCGGCATCCTCAAGTCGAAAAAAGCAGGCATAAGGAGCGGGATTGGATTTTCTCAGCTGCCGGTAAACGCCCCACGAATCGCCGGTTACGGTAACGCTGAAGCGCTGCGCCAGGTTAACCTGGTAGCAATCGCCGTCCCGGATATAATGCTGGATCCGGTCAAAGGCTGCCCGGTATTGTTCCTTGCCGGTATCATTGAGCAGGGCTGATTGCACCGAATAAGCGGGCGCCTCCGGTATATTGCCGCTGCCGAACAATTCCTGCAGCTCTTTCCAGCCGGTTTCGCCAAGGCCGGAGCCGTCCGCGGCAATCAGCCAGGTACGCCTTCTATGGTGGTCGACAATAACCGCCCAGTCATACAGGCCTATGGCCATATCCGGCATATCGATGTCATCCCGGCACCGCGCCGGCAATTGTTCTACACGGCGCCCCAGGTCGTAGGAGAAGTATCCCAGCGCGCCGCCGGAAAAAGGGAGCCCGGAAAAGTTGATGCGGCGCTCGCCCAACTCGCGTTTGACCAGGGTAAACGGATCATCCTTTGAATACTGCAAGGACCCGTCGCCGGCTATCCGGGTCTCCTCACCGCGGGTCAGGAGAGTCCGGTATGGGCGGGAGGTCATTATGTCGTAGCGGCCGCTGTCAATCAGCGGGTAACCGCTGTCCAGGAAGATGCTCCAGGATTCGTGCGCGATATGACTGAACAGCGCGGCAGAATCCCGGGTGTAATCCAGTTCAGCCAGTCGCATTGACATACTGCCGGGTTAATGCCGCAACCGCCACGGCTGTTGAACAATTATTGGCGGCGCGCAATTTCCTGTCAGGTATCGGCACCAAATCTTCAAAATTCGTGACCTCACAATCGTTCTTACGCGCAAGTTTCTCAATAACAAAGCGCCCGGCGCCGGCAGCCACGATATTGCTTCGAACGGTTACTTCCAGCGTGTCCGTTACCCTGTTGAAGGCCTGGTCGATTCTTTCAAATTGTTTTTCTGCTACATGGCGCGCCACTTCCAGCCAGGGCGCTTCATCGCCACCCTTGACATATTCGGCGCCCAGCATCCGCGCCAGACGTTTAATGCTATGGTAGCGGGTTTTTGCGCGGCCGTCAGCCGCGGGCATCAAATCGAAGCGCTCTTCCAGATCCCCGGTGACACGGTAGATGTCGGCCATACCGGCAAAATACTCGGCTGCGATTGACTGCCATACATTCTTATACGGCAGTCGGTCGACAACCGCCATCACCGGCGTTCTCGTTATGCCCGTATAGACCAGTTCACCGGTCCGCAGCCGTTCCTGGTCGGTATACCCGCGATTGCATACCCGGTGTTCATGGAAAGGAATGATATCGGTCGTGGTGGTGCCCAGGTCGACCAGGATCCCTGACCCCAGGCACTGCGCGGCATAACCGGCAGTTGCATGCCAGTTGGCCGAGGCAATGTCGGCATGGCTGGCATGGGCCTGATCCGGCGTGAGCAGGCCCTTATTGCCTGCATACACGTAGACCGGATTTTCCGGTCCAAGCCGGCTTGAGAGGTAGTCCACCAGTGTTGTTACCCCATCCCGGCGCACGGGAAAACAGTCAGCCAGTTCGCCTGTCATTGTCAGGGTATGAACGCACTTGCCGGCGGGCAGGGATTCCGCCACACGGGCGACCGGATGCGCCAGCGTATCCATACCCTGCCACAAGGGTGTTGCAAACTGGTCAAGGCCGCATAACGCGCCGTTGTTATCGAGGCGCGCTATTTTCAGGTGTGCGCCCCCGATATCCCAGCCTGTATAATTTTCTGCATGCATATCATACCCGTCATCGATTTAAAGGACGGCCTGGTGGTTGCGGCCAGACAGGGAAAAAGGCAGACCTACAAACCCCTGGCCTCGCCGCTGTGTCCGCAACCGGAGCTCCCGGCCGTCATCCGGGCCTACCTGTCCGTATTCCCGTTCAGGACATTTTATATCGCCGATCTCAACGCCATCGAGAACAACGGCAATAACCATGCGCTCATCACCCGGATGCTTCAGGCCCACAGCGATATCAGCCTGTGGATTGATTCCGGTACTGATCCGTTCATCAATGACAACTCCGTCTCCTTCCGGGATCGCGTCAGCAACGTACTGGGATCGGAAACAGGCATTTCCATCGAACAACTGGACCATTATACGCGCAAATCGGACTGCATCCTGTCACTGGATTACGCCCAAGGGCAACTCCTCGGCGACCCTGGCTTGCTGGATTATCCCGACCTGCTGCCGCAACGCGTGATCATCATGTCTCTCGACCACGTCGGCAGCCACGGCGGGCCGGACCTGGAGCGGCTGCGCACCCTGCAGGAACAACTCCCCGGCAAACAACTCTACGCAGCCGGCGGGGTGCGCAACGTGGAAGATTTACGCCAACTCGCCGCCAACGGCGGCCACGGCGCACTGCTCGCCACGGCCTTGCACAACGGGACGATCGGTTCAAGCCACCTCTATAACTTTCATGATCAGGTCTTTGCACACCCCGACAGCAGGTAATTCAAGACGGATGGGTGGGGTCAGAGTAAAATCATCAGGGACATTGCCGGTGGCACGGTCGGTGGTGATTTTACTCTGACCCCGGAATTTACATGCCGTCCACCGCTCACCAGCGGGCGTTGAGGTCAAGCCCGATGCCGTGCTCCGTTGACCCGGCGCCCTCCTCCCTGCGGCTGAGCTCGAGGCGCAGCATCAGCTCGGGCGCGTCCGGGCGGGCCGGCTCGAGCCGCCAGCCGAGGCGGTACTCGCGCGTTGCGCCGGCCCGCGCGTAGCCGACCTGGGGGCTGCCGGTGAAGCGGTCGCCGAACACGGGCAGGCCGTAGGCGGCTTCCGCGCCCCAGCGCCCGCTGGCGTCGGGCGCCGCGCGGCGCCCGAGCGGCTCGTGCGAGAACAGCGCGTCCAACCCGCCGGTGGCGGCGCCAAGATCCCGCTTGAGCGACAGCGACAGGCCGCGCGCGCTGCCCGGGTCGGGGTCGAACGCGAAGGCGACTGACAGGCCCCGGTCCGTGCGTCCCGCCGCCTCGTGGGCCAGCAGGGTCCGCGCCGCCAGGTCGAGCGACAGGCCGAGGCGGGGGTCGGTCCAGGCGAAGCCGCCGCCCAGTTCCACCCCGAAGCCGGTCTCGGCGTCCCCGGCGTCGTGGCGCAAGCCGGTTTCGAGCCGGGGCGCCAGTTCCCCACCCCCGGCCAGCAGCAGCGACCAGCTGCCCTCCAGGCCGAGGCGCAGCCGCGTCACGTCGGCGCCCGTCGCCACCACGTCGAGCGTCTGCTCCGAGCTCGTGCGGGCCCACAGCGCGTCCGACACCAGCGCCAGTGCCGCGCCGCCATGCGCCGCCGGCGCGACCAGGTCGCCGCGCCCGCCCGCCGCGGCCATGGCCCAGCCGGTTCCGGCGTCGAGCGCAGTTCCGGCCTCGGTCTCGAGCGTGACTTCGCCCATGCCATAGCCCGCCGCCGCCCACAGCGAGAACCGCTCGGAGGCGCTGAATGACGCATAAGGTAGCGCCGCCGTCAACGATGACTCCACCTCGCCCGACCCAACGGCGGGATCGGTGAATGCGCCGTCGCCGCGGCTCTGCGCCAGCGCCAGGCCCACCTGCCAGCGGCCCTGCGCGTAGTCCGCGCCCAGCAGGCCCGTGGCGACCTCGCCGTCAAGATCCAGCGACCCGGCGCGGCCGCCGAACGTCGTGTGCGCGCCCCGGGACCAGAAGGCCAGGGTGCCGCCGTGCGCGTTCGGCGCGCGGGTCACCGAGAAGTCCGTGCCGGCCAGCGCCGTCAGGCCGTCCAGCGCCCGACCGCGGCAGGACGTTCCAGGCGCGCCCGCAGTGGCCGGCGGCCAGCATCCGGTCTGCTGCCCCCCGGCGGTGGACGCGCCGGCGTCAAGGCGGAGGAGAGCCTCCGCGGCCACCGGGTCGGGCGTCTCGCCAACCCCGCCAGCCTGGGACGTCCCGGCGCCGATGACAACGCCCCCGATCGTGCCCCGCCAGCCCGGCGCGCGCGCCGCCGTCAACCGCGCCGACACCCCGTCCAGCGCCTGCGCCGCCACGGTGCGTCCGAAACGCGCCAGCCAGGCTGCGGGCATCGGGTCGGTATTGATAATGGTCCCCGTGGCGCGCGCCCGCGCAATAGTCACCGCGTCCGGTTGCGGCTCGCGCAACTCCAGGTACAGCGTCTCCTCGCCCTCGTCAACCAGGTCGTCCTCGACCAGCACCGTCACGAACTGAACCCGCTCGCCCGCCGCAAAACGCACCGGCCCGTACGCGTCCACGTAGTCCGCGCCGCGCCGCGCCGTGCCCGGCTCAAGGCGTGTTTGCACGGTCACCGGCCCGGGCGCCGGGCGGTTCAGCGTGACCGCGAAACGCAGGTTTTCCTCGC
This sequence comes from Gammaproteobacteria bacterium, assembly GCA_009843675.1. Taxonomy (GTDB): domain Bacteria; phylum Pseudomonadota; class Gammaproteobacteria; order Eutrophobiales; family Eutrophobiaceae; genus JAAXHV01. The sequence continues at coordinate 4,980 of VYCZ01000371.1, forward strand.
CCTCGCGCGCGCTCGCATCCGCGGCCGACACGGTCAGGCCGCTGAAGTCCTCTCCGTCTCCGTCGTTGTCCAGGATCGTAATCTCGATCGAAGCGGGCGACCCGGCAACCACCTGCGCCGGCAACTCGCCGAACGACACCCGCAGGGTCTCGTCGTCCGCGTCCGCGTCCTCGGCCGCGGTCAACGTCACGGTCCAGGACACGTCTCCCGCATAAATTGTCAGGCCGGACGGCCCCTCGTAGTCGTCCGGCTCCGCGCTGCCCGCGCTCCAGACGAGCGGGATGCGCACCGGCTCCGGCAACGGCTCGGCCAGCCGCGCCCGCACCAGCGTGCGCCCGCCTTCCTCCAGCGTCGGCGGGTCCGCTTCCAGCGTGACCTCAACCGGGTCCGGCGGCGGCGCGGCCTGCCGGATCGTCACCACCACGTAGGCCAGCTCGCGCCCCAGGTCAACCATCTCGTCGGGCCGGGCCAGGGACGGCCTGGACGTAACCGGGGTGGCCAGGATGGCGCCCACCGGGTCGTAGATATCCACGGTGAACTGTTCGTGCGGATCGTCGATGCCGTCCTCGACGATCCAGACTTCCCGCGTGAGCTCCCGCTCGCCCTCGGCGAAGCGCAGGCGGCCCGACTCCATGCGGAAGTCGGTCGGGTCGTCCACCGGCCCGGCGTGGGCGCTGCCGGGATGCGTGCCCCAGCTCACCTCCACGTCTCCCGGCGACGGCGACGACAGCCTGAACCGCACTTTCATCAAGCTCCCCTCCATGGCTTCCCCGGCAGCCACCGAGATTCTGATGCCGGCGCGCACCGTGACCGGCAGCGCCGCCGCGACCGAGCCGTAGCCGCCCCCCGAGGCCGTGTGCGTGAGCGTCGCAGCGTCGGCGTCCCGGTGCGCGGACACGGTCACGGTCTGCGGTTGGTCCCAGTCCGACGGCGAAAATGTCAACGAGGCGCGATCCAGGTCCAGGCCGGCGCCGGCATGACCGGCAATGCTCACGGTCACCGGGTCCGCCGGCTGCGTCGCCAGCGCCACCGTGTAGCTCGCTGCGGTTCCCTCGGTCAGCGTCAGCGTCGCCGGGGAGAGCGTCAGCGCCGGCGTCAGCTCGTTACTCTCACCCTCGGTCTCGGTCTCACTCTCGTCCCCGGTTTCACTCTCGCCGTCGGTCTCACTCTCGTCCTCAGTTTCGCTCTCGCCGTCGATATCATTCTTATTATCGGTCTCGCTTTCGGCCTCACCCTCACTCTCGCTCTCGCTCTCGGTTTCACTGTCGGTTTGGCTTTCGGTTTCGCTTTCGGTCTCACCGTCACTCTCACTCTCGCTTGCGCTCTCACTTCCGGTCACGGTCAGCGTCAGGGTCGCCGGCTCGCCAACGTCGTAAGTCGAGGAGCCGGCGCCGGCCTCCAGCGTTATCACGATGGTCTCGTCGGCCTCATCGATCTCATCGTCAACAACCGTCACCAGAAGGCCCGGCGGACTGACCGAGCTGTTCATCCACAGTTGGCCCCGGCTGCCGTTGCGCTTGAGCGGTGGATCCAGGCTCCTGCGCAGTTCCCTGGCCAGTTCGTAATCAACACCCGGGGTCGCCGTACCTGAGAGCGTGAAGCGAACCCAGTGCGAACCGAATGCCTGGGACCGGGGTGACGCGTCGAGAAACACCTCGAGATCGTGGTCCTCTTCGACATTGGCGGCGCCCGCCCCACAAAACACCGTCCCTTCCCGCTCAGCGTCGTTGTC
>VYCZ01000198.1:0-2528 GCA_009843675.1 Gammaproteobacteria bacterium
GTTCCGGACCCGTGTTCGCAATATGCCGGCAGTCTGTGGGGAGCTGCCGGTCGCCTGCCTGGCTGAAGAAATCGAAACACCGGGAGATGGGCGGATTCGCGCCCTGATTACCATGTGCGGCAATCCGGCATCCAGCGCCCCGAACTCGGAGCGCCTGGATAAGGCGCTGGCGCAATTGGAATTTGCCTTGTCGTTTGACATTTATATCAACGAAACCAGCCGCCACGCCGATGTTATCCTGCCTGGGACTCCCACCTTTGAGAAATGCTACTACGGTGCATTTTCCGCCCAGTATGCAGTGCGCAACGTTGTCAGGTTCTCTCCCGCCTTGTTTAAATCACCCGAGGGTTGGGTATCGGATTGGGATGCCTTGTTGCAGGTCAGCGCAATCGCTTCCGGGGCTGGCGTTCAGGACGAACAGGGTTTGCAGGCTATGGAAGACGAAATGATTCGTGAGATGCTGTCCGAGGCGGCAGCCGATGAGTACGGGGTGGCCCGGGGCATTGATGTCGACTCGGCGATGCGCCGGCTTTCAGACAAGCGTGGTGTGGAACGCGTAATAGATGCCGGGTTCAGAGTGGGTCCCTATGGCGATGGGTTTGGCGCAAACCCGGATGGCCTCACGCTGGACAGGATTGCATCGCAACCGGATGGTGTGGATCTGGGCGCACTACAGCCGCGCCTGCCCGAAGTGTTGCGCACGCCCAGCGGGAAAATCGACATGGCGCCGGCGACATTTCTGGAGCAAGCCCGGGCACTGCTGGATACACCAGGCCAAAGCCCGGCCCGGGGCGAGTTGTTGTTAATCGGACGCCGGCAGCAGCGCAGTATCAATTCGTGGGGGCACAATGTCGATATTCTGGCGAAAGGTTCATTCCGCTGCACCTTGCAGGTTCATCCGGAAGACGCAAAGCGGCTGTCATTGGAACATCGCCGGCCTGCCAGTCTGAGTACAGGCACGGGCAAGGTCGAAACGCTGGTTGAAATTACCGAAGACATGATGCCCGGTGTAGTGAGTATGCCTCATGGCTGGGGGCACAATAAAGAGGATATGCAACTGAATATTGCCCGGCTGCAACCCGGCGCAAACTATAACGCACTGACGGACGATATGAACCTGGATACCTTAAGCGGTACTGCCGCACTGAACGCTGTTCCGGTCCAGGTAGCGCCAGTTCAGCGGGTTTGAATCACAGCTCGTGTGCAAAATAACCGCCGAATTTAGACTTGACACTCGACCAGGAGGCAAATCATGTCAAAAGCAGGAAGACTGACAACGGATAAATGGGGCGCCTACGCGCCTGTTCACAGCCCTGCCGCACAGAGAAACCCCTTGTATTTTCGCAATACCGAAACCGTTACCATCACCTGGAGGACTGACGAAGACGCGATACTCGATATCCTGCCCCCCGTGCTCTCACTGCATGAGCCGGCCACGGCATTCATGGTGCTGGAGAACAACCACTGGAGTACCGTCGGTCCCTACCGCGAGGTCTTTGCCGGGATCCTGTGTGAATGGGAAGGAAACGTCTACAGCTACCTGGCCGGGGTCTATTGTACGAGTGAAACTTCCCAGATTGTGGACCGCGAACTGTACGGCTTCGGTAAAAAGCAGGCTCATCGCATCGAGGTGGTCACACATAGTGACGGTCACGTGGAGGCTGTAATGGACGTTAAACCTGACGACCGGGCTGTCCGGGCCATGATGAGGCCGGAAAAACATGGGGCTTTAGAGGATGGGCCTGCGCCGCCACTCATCAATCTGCGTGTAATTGCCGACGTGGAAGGTGGTGATTTACCCATACTTGCACAGTTGGTTACGCTGAATTACCAGTCCAACCCGGTTGTTGGTTCAGACGGCAAGGTCGAAATATTCAACGGTCCGGGCAACCTGCAGTTCGGCGCTCCGTCGGATTGTGCGTTACCCATCAAGGAACTCATTGCTTTCGAATATGGGCGCGCAAACGCTGAACTGGATTACGGCAAGGTCGAGAAGACATTCACTGCCGAAGAATTACAGGCAATGGGTGAATTAAGGGGACACAATACCCTGACGAGCTAACTTGCCTCCAGCATGGCGAACAGCGCTATCTTGATCTCGCTGGCCAGCGCCCGCATCTCCGGGCTGTCGGAATCCTCATAGGAAAACTGGACGCCGAGTCCGTCCAGGATGGCGTGGATGATCCGGGCGATATGCCGTCTGCGCTGAATAGACAGGTCCGGAGAGATCATCTTCAGTTCTTCTGCCACGACCTGCTCATACAGGTCGTTTTCCTTCTTCAGGATCGAAGCCATGTCCGGGTTGTGGTCTGCCAGCGACATCATCATGCGCCAGAGCGAGGTCTCAGGACTTTTCAACTCGGCGATGCCGGCATCGATGATGGCGTCCAGCCTGCCCTGCCTGGTGGAGGTTTCGGAAACCGCCACCTTCATGCTCTCCGTGTACTTTTCAACTGCCTGGTCGAATATCGCGATCAGCAAATCGTTTTTCGTGGGGAAGTAGTATTGAAGATTGCCGTGGGTAATAC
>VYCZ01000198.1:2538-6709 GCA_009843675.1 Gammaproteobacteria bacterium
GTCACGCAGGACCAGGCTGTTTGCCACTCCCTCAATCAAAGTCTGCTTTGCCGCGTCAATAATCTGCTGCCGGCGTATCTGTCCCTTGGTCCCGGCGACTTTATCGTTCGGTTGCAGCTTTTCCGGTTTTTCCGGTTGCTGTGCTTTCATTAATATCGGTATTTATCCGCCAACGATGCTGCATTATACCCGAAAAATGCTTGCAAATAATAGTGCGCCGGCCTAAAATAAAAACCTTGATATGACCAAAACCCAATATATCATAAAGTTATAAACCATTGTTGCCGGGTTGCCGGACAATAATGGCCTAATCTCTTGTTATTGAATCAGGACGAATACTATGAAACTCGGCGTATTGATTCCGCTTAATCTCTACTCGACCCCGGAACTGATCCGCACCTTTGGCGCGACTGCCGAAGCCCTTGGTTTTGATTCGCTCTGGATTGGCGAACACGTCGTCATAACGGATAACTACGAGGCAAACTACCCGGTGTCCGAAGACGGCCAGATGCCGCTGGAGAACGTGGAAGACAATGTCGAACTGGATATCTTCACGTCACTGGCCTATCTCGCCGCGCACACCAGCCGGATACGCCTGGGCAGCGCAATCTGTGTCCTGCCGCAGCGCAATCCTGTTTACACTGCAAAGGAAGCCGGAAACGTTGACTGGCTTTCCAACGGGCGCCTGTTGTTCGGGGTCGGCCTTGGCTGGATGGCCGAGGAATTCAAGGTTGTGGGCGCGCCGTTTGAACAACGCGGGGCGCGCACCCGCTCTTATGTAGAAGTGATAAAACGCCTGTGGTGTGACCGCGTTTCCGAGTATCACGATGATTTTTATGATTTGCCCCCTTGCCGCTTCTACCCGAAACCGGTGCAAAGTCCTCATCCGCCCATCATTCTCGCCGGCAACAGCAAACCCAACTTCAGGCGGGTGGCGGAGCAAGGCCAGGGCTGGTTTACCATCGGCGCCAACCCGGAGCAACTGGTCCCGCAACTCGAGGGCCTGGAAGCGGCGCTGGCAGAGGCAGGACGCCCCAGGGAAGAGATCTCCGTTTATGTCTGCCCTTTCGACCATGAATACGACCACGAGATGATCAGGCAGTATCATGAACTCGGGGTGGATGAGCTTGTGCTGCTGCACTATGCCAAGTCGCCGGAACAGGTGGAAACACTCTTGAACGACCTGGCACAACAATACCTGGAGTTTGTCAGGTCTCTTTAACCTGCAACGCACAAACTATCATATCGTCCTGCAACATGCGCTCGTGAACCACGCAGTATTGCTACATCCCATACCACCCGGCAATTGTACATTCTGGCTGTTATATGGCTGTTTTACGTGTTAAAATATGGCTGTTATATAGGTGTTATTTGGATGTTTACCATGAAAACGATGAAAAATCCGGCAATCACAGGTTCCCAGGCTTCCCTCATTTCCAGGATCGAAAGGTTCCAGGGAACCTTTGAGGCAACCTGGTTTCAACGGCCTGCTCTTGTTGAGAATCTTAAACAGGCATCCATCATCACTTCTTCCGGCGCATCCACCAGGATTGAAGGCGCCATACTGAGCGATGAGCAGGTCAGGGAGCTAGTGGAAAAAGGCTGCCGGATAACAGACATCTCATCCAGGTCCGAGAGAGAAGTAGCCGGATATGTCGAGGCGTTAAATTATATTTATGATAATTTTGAAAAACTCACCATCTCCGAAAAAACGATCAGGGAGCTTCACCAGTTGCTTACGAATAAATTAACGGAAGGTCAACTTCCTGCAAAGCAAAGGGGCGCGTACAAGGATATCATCAACGACGTCGTTGAAATCGACAGTACAACAGGTGAAGTGATAAGAACCTGGTTTAAAACGACTCCGCCCGGCCCGGCCACCCAGGCGGCAATGACCGGTCTTGTATCCGGATACAACGAACTTGTCTCAGGCGATGAAAGCCACCCGCTCATCGTGATTGGCGGGTTCATCGTTCATTTCCTTGCGATTCATCCATTTCGTGACGGAAACGGCAGATTAAGCCGTCTCCTGACAACCTTGCTTCTATTGCGGCATGGTTACAGGTGGGCCCAATATTCTTCACATGAAAAGATCGTTGAGGATAATAAGGAGAGTTACTACGTGAGCCTGAGAAACACGCAGTCCACACTGGAATTAACACAACCTGAGTATGGAGACTGGCTTGATTTCTTTTTAAAAACCGTTTCAATCCAGGCTGACTATTTAAACAATAAAATGATAAAAGAATCACCTGCCGGGGTAATGAACGCCAATGAAAAACACATATTCCAGGTCATTGAAGGCGCCGGCACGTGTAAAATTGCTTACATTCTTGAAAATACGGATATGACCCGTTCCGGGACCAAAACCCTGCTCAAGCGGCTTGTCGATAAAGGCATAATCCAGAAGCAAGGTCGGGGTAAGGGGACGACATACCAAATCACTACCAGCACAAAGAATCAGATATGAAAGGGTTAATGATGGACATGCCGCTTACCATCACAACGGTGATGCGCCATGCGGAAATGTACCACGGAGACCGTGAAGTCGTTTCCGCGACATCCGAACAGGATGTGCAGAGGGCGTCGTATTCAGACGTGTTCCGGCGCGCCCGCAAGCTGTTCAACGCCTTGCAGGCGCTCGGCTGCCAGCCGGGAGACCGTATTGCAACCCTGGCCTGGAACCACCAGCAGCATCTTGAACTCTATTACGGAGTCATCTGCGGAGGTTACGTACTGCACACCATCAACCCGCGCCTGTTTGACGACCAGGTTGCCTACATTATCAACCACGCGGATGACAAGTGGTTATTTATTGACCATGACTTTGTGCCTTTGCTGGAGCGACTCAGACCCCAACTCAATAACGTCAAGGGTATTGTGGTAATTGAGCCGGATGATGACTTGCCGGAGAACTTGTTTACGAATGTTCACAGTTATGAAGACCTGCTGTCCGGCCAGGATGATAACTGCGCCTGGCCGGAACTGGATGAATTCTCGGCATGCGCCATGTGCTATACCTCCGGTACGACCGGAAATCCGAAAGGCGTGCTTTATTCCCACAGGTCGCTGCTCCTGCATACCCTGTCCGTGTCATTGCTGGATACAGATGGTCTCGGCCTTAACGACGTCATATTGCCGCTGGTCCCGATGTTTCACGTCAATGCCTGGGGCCTGCCTTTCCGTGCGCCGCTGGTGGGCGCCAGGATCGTGTTCCCCAATCGCTACATGGGCAATCCGCAGGTGGTAAGCAAGCTTATCGCGCAGGAGTCCGTTACTTATGGCGTCAGCGTGCCGACCATCTGGCAGTGGCTGCTCGACCACCTAGACCAGACAGGAGGAAACCTGAAAACCTTGCGCAAGGCAGTCGTTGGCGGAGCAGCCACCCCGTTATCGCTGTTCGAGCGTTTCAGGGACGACTACGGTGTCGAACTCACCCAGGGATGGGGGATGACCGAACTCTGCTCCGCCGGCACACTGAACGTGCCTGGGCCCGATTTTGATTCAATGAATGAAGCAGACCGGAAACAATACCCCCTGAAACAGGGCAGACCCATCTTCGGCCTGGAGGTAAAGATCACCGATGATGAGGATAACGCCCTGCCCTGGGACGGCGCCACGGCGGGACACCTGAAGGTGAAGGGCCCGACAGTATGCGAAAGTTATTTCGGGGGAACAGAAGCGGAAACCGGTGTTGACGCAAACGGCTGGTTCACGACCGGTGATGTGGCAACCATAGACCCTGACGGCACCATCCAGGTCACCGACAGGTCGAAAGACCTGATCAAGTCCGGCGGGGAGTGGATCAGTTCCATAGAGCTTGAGAACTGGGCCATGACTCATCCCGCCATTGCCGAGGCGGCTGTAATCAGCGCTGCACATGATAAATGGACCGAACGGCCCTTGCTGATAGCCGTAAAAAAGCCGGATCAAACCATCTCTAAACAAGACCTTCTGGCCTGGTTTGACGGCAAAATCGCGCGCTGGTGGACGCCCGACGATGTCATATTTGTCGAGCAGTTGCCATACACGGCAACCGGAAAGATCAGTAAATTATCACTGCGGGAACAATACGGGGATTATCTCATCATGGGAAGTGGTGGGTAATTATTTACTCGATCTGGTACAAAACGCGCTCAATAATAAATTTATTCAATATATATTGACTAAA
>VYCZ01000112.1:0-1857 GCA_009843675.1 Gammaproteobacteria bacterium
GATATCCTTCACAACGTGGCAGTCGGCATAGATACGTTCAGCCACTTCATAGGACCGGGACCTGGGGATGTAAGGGTCGGGATATTCCTGGGAGTAATCCATGGGCTCGTGCCTGCCGCCGCCTTCCCTGACCAGCAGCATATCCTTGTGGCCCTGCGTAGTAATAAAAGCAGTACGCGCAGTCTTGTGTTCCACAATGGCATTGGTTGCCCTGGTCGTGCCGTATACCAGGACATCTCCCAGTTCCAGGAGACGCTCTGTGCTTAACGCAAGTTCCTGCGCGGCAAAACCGATGACGTCAAGCAGTCCCCTGGTCGGGTTATCCGGAGTTGTAGGACGTTTAAACAGGTGTAACTTGTCGTCCAGTCCTTCAATAATGAGATCGGTGAATGTTCCACCGGTATCAACACCGAAGCGCAGCCTTCTGCTATCATCATGTCCCATATTAACTGGTTGCCCGTTTGGTTTTTTCGGTGTCGAAGTAATCCCTGACCCAATCAATTTTTCCGTCCTTGATGTCGATGATGAATACCCCTTTGCTGGAAAAGGATTTACCGTTCTTCAATTTAAAATCGCCGCGCCATTCGGCAATCACGGCATTGTTCTCGTTATCCTCAAAACAGTTGTACTTATCGATATGAACACTGGTAAATTTTCCAAGCACGCGCTCTCGCTTGTATGTCTTGAAATCACTCCGTCCTTCGATGTCGGCGCCGAATGCGCTGCCGCCTGCCGTATGTTTTACCTCATCCGTAATAATAGGGGAAAGTCCATCGGCATCGAGATTATTAAAGCAATGCACCATCCTTTTCATCAATTCTTTATTTTTACCCATTATTTCACCCTTGTGAATCGATTCGAAATGGAAATTATGTTTCCTCGCACGCCGGTGTGCTAGCCCAATGCTGCAAGACTTATCCTTTGAGCGTATCGGTGTATCTCCGAATTCCTGAAGAGTTGATATCATTATGGTTTATAATTACATATCGTTGACGGCAGATGGTGGAAAAACGAATGGCTGACTACAACAGTACTAATTCGCTGCCAATCAGTGTTGATACGTTCAGCACAACAGAGGCCGAAGCGGCAAACGAATATATCAACGTTCATGTCGCCTTGCATCGCCTGGATGTGGTTGATGTAGATTCCGGGGTGGATTTCGATTGCCGGCGCTGGAAAATAGGCGATTTTCAAGTGTGTGACTTCTCATACGGGGAATGTGAGGTTGAAGTCACTGTAGTGCCATGCGATGAGCGCGGCTTTTTTATCGTCATACCGGTTACCGGTCATGTTGATGTGTCGTCAAAAGACACTCAATTTGCCCTGCAACCGGGTTCGGCAATGGCTTTCACCACGCCGGAAGTAGCAAATACGTCATTTCATGATTCCCGCAGTTTTCGTAACATCAATATCTGCACCTCCTACAAGGCATTGCGGAATTTTCTTGCTAACGAGTTTGATTTGCCTATTACCCGGGGCATCAGTTTTGCGAAACACCCGGTATTCATCAGTCATGACTTTCGTTTTTTACTGGACTATATCGAATGGTTTTCAAACCGGGCCGATGCAGATGTGGTATCGATGTTCAACGGCAGTTCACATCTGGCCGAGCACCTGCATAACATGTTGATGGGCTTGCTCGTTACCACGTTTGACAATAACTACCAGGAACTGTATTGCTCACGGACTGCAAAAAGCGTAGCGCCTGTCTATGTGCGCCTGGCGGAGGAATATATAAAGAGCAATGCCAGCAAGGCCATGACCGTCAATGATATTGCCCGGGAAGTGGGCGTTGCCATGCGAACCCTGCACAAGGGGTTCCAGAAGTATCGCAATTATAGAGTCTCGGAATTTTTA
>VYCZ01000112.1:1867-6673 GCA_009843675.1 Gammaproteobacteria bacterium
GCCAGGAACTTGCCGTGGCCAAGCAAAGAAACCTGTCAGTGACCGATATCGCTTATGCATGCGGTTTTGTGCATCTCAGTAAATTCGCTGAGGCATACCGAAAAAAATACGGGGAGAAACCATCCGAGACTCTCAGAAAGGGGAGTTAAGGAAGCTCTGACTTAATCTCAGAGGTTCCTTAATTGGCAAACATCTGAACAACCTCCGGCAGGTTTGAAACAGACAGGCCAAGTGACAGCAACAGGCATAGCGCCAGGACCGTGTTTCTTGTTACGCCTGCCCTGTATTCACCCATTACGGCCCTTTTATTCAGCAGGAACAACAAAACAATAAATGCCAGCGGAATAACGATGGTGTTTACGCCCATAAGTAATAAATTCTTGGCCAAAGCGGGAAATTCCCAGAACGGCGCTGATATGGCCGGCGCAATAATAAAAAAGACCAGGGCGTGTTTGAATGTCCTGTTGTCGTCGGTATAGTGCCAGTTAAGCCGCAGGATATCCAGGCAGGCATAGCTGGTTACTTCCACAATCACGATATAAGTCGTAATTGCCGCCACCAGCATCCCAAGGGAAAAAATTACTGGGCCTAAAAATCTGATTGCTCCCGGAAAAGCCCTGACGAGTATTTTCCCGGCCTCGTTCACGGAATCGATTTCCGCATGGTTCGCTAATGGATAAAGAGCAAACCCCCCGGCAATGATGATGAAGAGGGAATACCCACCGAACATCACTCCCAGGTTGATGACGGATTTCCTGAATTCCTGCCGCAGGTCGTTAACGCCGGCCTGGCTGTCGGCGGCAAGATACGAAATTCCAAACAAGGCGCCGGGGGCCAGCATGCTGCCAATGATGGCCATCATGGAGATGCTGCTGTCACGAGTGATTCCCTGTCCCGGGACCGGCAGGTTTTCAGGAACATCGGGTACAAACCCTGCCAGAATGGCGCCGATCTCCTGGAAGCCTCGCAAGGCTACGATCAGGAAACAGATAAACATCAACACCATGCAGGCAGTCATCACTCGCTGCATACGCTCGTAACCTTCCGCCGCAAGCAGCCAGACAATGGCAGCCGCGAACCCGAGGGACAGGATGATCTCAGCGATACGGTATGAACCGGCAGCGGCCTCAGTCCCGCCGGCATCAACGGGATAATAGCCGAACAATGCCAATGATGCGGACGTCATGATAGACATGTGTCCCATGCCGACCAGGACGTGAACCGGCACGTGAATCAGGATAATCAGCCAGGCTATGCCGGGGTGAATATGATCGCGGATTAATGAAAACATGCCCCGGTCCTTGTTCACCAGGCCCAGTCGCGCGGCCGAGTCTACGGATACCACAAATAAGGGCAGGGTTAATACGACAAGCCAAATCAGGTCATAGCGGAACCAGGCGCCGGCCAGAACGAGCGTTGACGTCGTGCCGGCGCCCATCGCCCCGGCGGTAATGACTGCGGCAGGTCCGATTATTGCCACGAACCAGGCGAGTAATTTACGCATATTACATATCCCGATTTTTCCGGTTCCACATCCGGGCGTTACCCAAGCAACGCCCGCACAAAGTCAGGCATCTTGATAACCGATATTGTCAACGAAAAAATCAGCGCAGCCAGCAGTGTCAGGTTGCGCGCGATACCGCCGGTATGTTCTCCCATGACGGATTTTTTGTTGATGAGGATCAGCACCGCAAGGTAGACCAGCGGCACCACAATCGCATTGATCCCCATCAGCAGCAGCAGTTTGAACAGGGCAGGGAAGGTCCACAAGGGCGCCAGCACCGCAGGCAGGATAATGCAGACGGCCACCGTACGCTTGAATCGCAGGTTGTCGCGGGTATGGTGCCAGGCATAACCGAACATATCCAGAATGAAATAGGTGATGATCTCCACCGTAACTATAAAAGTGGTCAGCGCCGCAATGACCATTCCGGCCGAAAATATCACAGGACCCAGGAATTCCATCCCTTGTGGAAAGGCGCGTAACAGTATCCTGCCGGCTTCGTGGACCGAATCGATCTCTGCGTGATTGGCCAGGGGGTAAAGGGCAAAACCGCCGGCGATGATGATGCACAGGGAACAGGCGCCGTGTATGAAGCCCAGGTTGATGATGGAGTTGCGAAATTCGTGCCGGAGGTCCACGGCCTCATTCTGCCGGTTGTCCGCGCTCATGTACGGCATACCCAGCATCGCAGCCGGCGCCAGGACGCTTCCGACAATGCCCATTATGACGATACCGCTGCTGCGCACCATGTCCTGCCCCGGGACCGGCAGGTCCGCAGGTACGCCTGGCGCCAGTCCGGAGAGAATAGCGGGCAGTTCTATAAAACCGCGCACTGCAACAACCAGGAAACAGGTGAACATCAACAACAAGAATGCAGTCATGAAACGTTGCATGCGCTGGTAACCTTCCGAGGTGAGCAACCAGACAATGCCGGCAGCAAACACCAGGGATGCAACCAGTTCAACAGTCTGGTAGTTACTGTCGGCAAATTCCGCCGCCGTATCAGGCGGGTAAATTTCGAACAGGGACAGCGCCGCGGAGGTCATGACCGACATCTGCCCCATGCTGATGAGGAGGTGGACGGGGATATTGATCGCCAGCAACAGCCAGGCCACACCGGGATGCAGGTGTTCGCATATCAGGGAAAACATCCCCTTGTTTTTATTGAGCAGGCCGATGCGGGATGCACTGTCTACCGTTATTACCAGCAGGGGCACGACCAGGAGGGCCGCCCAGAGCAGTTCATAACGGAACCAGGCGCCGCTGAGTATCAGCGAAGAGGCTGAACCGGCCCCGATGGACGCGGCCGCCATCACCGCGGCGGGTCCGGCGATCCTCTTGAATTGTCCCGAAAAATTTCGCATTGCGCTGTGTTATTTCGACTTATCGAAACGCCGCCAGTAATCGCTCACGGTTTGTTTCATATCCTTGCGCAGCAGCATGATGCCAAACAGGTTGGGCAGCGCCATCAGCGCCAGGGTCACCGCGGAGAACAACCACACCATGGAGGTGTCGACCACCGCAGCGGTGAAGAACGCCGCACAGTAGAACAGGCGGTAGGGCAGCACCCAGCGCAGTCCGAACAGGTAGGTGATGGCGCGATCGCCGTAGTAGGACCAGGCGATGGCTGTGCTGAACGCGAATAGCATAAGGCCCAGGGTCACCGCGTACTGGCCGTAATCGCCCAGGAAGCTGCGCTTGAATGCCTCCACCGTCAGCGGTACGGAATGCAGCAGGGACTTGCCGCGCAGGGATACGTCGCCGGCAAGCGAGCCGTCATTGATTACAATGGCTCCGCTGTACGGTTCTCCGTCGACGTGGAAATATACGTCTTCGGCAATTGAACGATTGTGCAGGATGGTGAGCCCGGCGTCAGCAAGGTGGCCGTCCACGATATTGAAACTGCCATTGGCGAGCTCGACCGGTTCGTCAGTCGAGGTCCGGTCGTTGAGATGGTGGAACAGCGCATCCACGTGCGCCGGGTCGTCATCGCTGTAGACGCCGCTGATGAACTGGGTATCGAATGCCTGGAAATCCGTTTCGAATTTCTCCTTCCATACACCCGAAGACAGGATTACCAGCCCCGTCAGGGTACAGATTACCAGGGTATCGAGAAACGGTTCCAGCAGGGAGACCATGCCCTCGGATACCGGTTCGTCTCCACGCGCTGAGGCATGGGCAATGGGCGCCGAACCCTGTCCTGCCTCGTTAGAGAACAGGCCACGGTTGACACCGCGGTTGAACGCGTAGGCAAAGGTAGCGCCGAGAAACCCGCCGGTTGCGGCAGAGTCGGTGAAGGCGCTGCTGAATACACTGAAAAATGCCGGAACCACCTCGCCAAGATTGGCAATGATTACCGCCAGCGCGCCGACGAAATAGAGCAGGCCCATGATCGGCACGATCGCGGAGGTCACCCTGGCGATACGGCGAATGCCACCAAGAATGACCAGTCCGAGCAGAAAGGCAAATAGCGCGCCGCTGACCCAGGTCGGAATGCCGAAGGAAGTATGCAGGCCGGACGCCATGTTGTTACTCTGCGGCATGTTGCCGGAACCCAGGGTACTGAATACCGTTGCGATCGCAAAGAAAACGGCCAACCACTTCATGTTGAGTGCGCGTTCCATGTAGTACATAGGCCCGCCGGCCATCTCGCCCTTTTCATCCTTGACCCGGTACTTGTGGGAAATCGTCACCTCGACGAACTTGGTGGTCATGCCGACGAAGGCCGTGGCCCACATCCAGAACAGCGCGGCAGGGCCGCCCAGGTGCAGGGCGAGGGCCACGCCGCCGATATTGCCGGTGCCTACGGTACCGGACAGGGCAGTGGACAAGGCCTGGAAGTGGGAAGTATCGCCTTCAGCGTCGTGACGGGTATAACGCCCCGTCAAGGTCAACCAGGCGCGTTTGAAGTAGCGTATCTGCGGGAAGCCCAGGTAAAAGGTAAAGAATACGCCGACTCCGAGCAGCAGCCAGGGGAAATACCAAGCAGCGCCCAGGATTCCGTCAAGAAAGGCCAGGAAGTCGTTGAGTCCTTGCATTATATTATTGTACCCCGGAAACTTTTTTTCCAGTTTACGGTCAAATCCGTATATTTTCCATGATGTTTGCCAATTCATCCATTACACTGTTCAGCGCCGCTGCTTTCAATCAACCATAGAGGAGAAAATAATGAATAAATTACTCATCGCCGTTTTCGGTTCAATGTTGCTGCTTGCGACGGCCAGTGCCGATCATCATACCGGAGGCAAACACAAGAACAAGTTGATCAGCAAACTGGAACTCACTGAAGAGCAGAAACAACC
>VYCZ01000177.1:0-2785 GCA_009843675.1 Gammaproteobacteria bacterium
GGCGCATTACCACGTCGCGGGACATCAGGGCCTGCAGTTCCTTCTTCTCGTCCGCGGCGTCCTGGGACAGGCTGACTTCATCTTCCTTCGGCCCGCGCAGCAGGGAAGCGGCGTAGCCGTACAGGCGCTGCAGCCAGTCGGTTACCGTACCGAGCGCCAGGTTAACAGGTGATTGTTTTGCTTCTGTTGCCATTGTTTGTTTCTTGGATATGTGGGGTCAGAGTAAAAATTCTTCGAATTTCTTACTCTGACCCCAGGTATGTCAACTACTGTGCCTGCGCTTTTTTCTCGCCGGCGGCGGCCGGGGCCGGGCGCATGAAGCGCTTCAGGACTTCTTCGCGGGGGCCGCTCTCCAGCAGGACGCCTTCCTTCAGGACCAGTACGTTTTTGACCATCTGCAGCAGGCGGAAGTTGTGGGTCACAATCAGGGTTGTGACGCCGCGCTTGGACAAGGCAAGCAAGGTATTCCTGAGCGCCATCTCGCCGTCCGTGTCCAGGTTCGCGTCGGGTTCATCCAGGATTATCAGCGCCGGGTCGCCGTACAAGGCCCGCGCCAGGGCCACGCGCTGGCGCTGTCCGGCCGACAGGTTGGCGCCGCCCGCGGCGATGGGCGTGTTGTAGTTCTCCGGCAGGCGCATGACCATGTCGTGGCAATTCGACTGCTGCGCGGCGGCGAGCACCGCGTCGTTGTCCGGTTCGGACAGGCGGGCGATGTTCTCCGCAACCGTGCCCTCGAACAGTTCCACCTCCTGGGGCAGGTAGCCCACGTGGCGGAAGCGGCTCTCGGACGGCCAATCGCCGATGGCCGCCCCGTCCAGGCGCACCACCCCGCCCTGCGGGCTCCACACACCCACCATGAGGCGGGCCAGGGTGCTCTTGCCGCTGCCGCTGGGGCCGATGAGCCCGGTGGAAGAACCCGGTTCCAGGGTAAATTGCACGCGCTTCAATGTCAGCTTGGTCGTTCCGGGGGGCGCGGCAGACACGCCCTCCACTTCCAGTTTGCCGGTGGGCCGGGGCAGGCTCGTGGCGCCTCCGGCGGGCGGACATGAACCCGCGCCAGGCCGATATGCCCTGCTCGATGGGGGCCAGGGCGCGGCCCAGGATAATGGAGGCGGCGATCATCATGCCCGGCGTGATCTGCTGCTTGAGCACCAGCCAGGCGCCCATGCCGAGGATGCCCACCTGCACGATCTGGCGGCCGGACTTGGACGCGGCCAGCAGCATGCTGATGCGGGAGCCGCCGCGGGCCTGGAACGCGACGCCGCGGTCGTGCTTGTCGCGCCAGCGCCTGCGGAAACCCTCGAACATGCCCATCGCCTCCAGTACGTCCGCATGGCGCAGGCTGCTCTCGACGAAACGGTGGGATTCGGCGGTGTGCTCGGAGGCATTGCGCAAGGGTCCGCGCGAGGTCCATTCCGTCAACAGGGCAATGAACAGGATCAGCAACGCGGCGAAGGTCGCAAAGAAACCCAGCCAGGGGTGGATGATGAAGATGGCGGCGATGAACACCGGCGCCCAGGGGGCGTCGAAGAAGGCAATCGCGGGCGGGCTGGAGATGAACTGGCGCACCGTATCCAGGTCGCGCACGGGCTGGTTGGCGCTCTGGCGGAAGCGCTGCAGGCTGCCGCGGAACACGCCGGACAGCACGTCGTCCAGCACTTCATAGTTCAGGAACAGGGCGATGCGCGCCATCAGGCGCTGGCGCACCCAGTCCAGCATACCGAAGCAGGACAGCAGGAACACCGCCACCACGGTCAGCACGATCAAGGTCTCGTAACTGGCGCTGGTCAGTACCCGGTCATACATCTGCAACATATAGACCGGCGCCACCAGCATCAGTATGTTGGCCATGGCGCTGAACAGGGTTACGCCCGTGAATCCCTTGCGGCAACGGCGCAACGCCGCCTGTAATCGGGTTTCCTCTGCCGGGCCTGAGTTTCCTGGAAGTCTTAGTTGCATATGAAGTTACAGGTTGCCACCTGGTCTGGGGTGGTTAGTGATATTCCGATGTTAACGGAATAATATACGATATTTTTGTGGATATTGAAAGGACGGGATCAATAACGGAAGGGGCCAATGACGGATGGGGTCAGAATTTAATTCTGACCCCTTTTCAGGGGCGGCTGACAATCAGGGAAGCAGTTTCATGACAGCGATCAGGAGCGGCGGCCAGGCCAGGATGGCGCCGAGCGTGAAACGCATGAGTCTTTCGATATTGTCCAGTCTTTTTTCAATGGAATCAAATCTGACATCGACGGCATTAAATCTCACGTCGATGGTGCGGCCGCGCTCGACACACAGTTCTTCATGATGTCCAAGCGCGATTGCCCAGTCCGGTTTGTCCTGTTTTGTGTTATTCATTATGCAATCTCCTTTTTATTCATTCGACGCTATATCAATACTATAACAGGTCTGGATGATTGCAACGGCTTTTTGCCCGGTTTTGTGAGTTTTCCCACAAAACCGGGCAAAAATCCGTTGACACTCCCCTGGAGAAGATCGCCGAGATCAATCGAAAGCTGGACTGATCCGCCACCTACCAAAATTTCCCGGAATACTCACAAATAAACACTTTAGCAACACAATAATCACATAACTGTTTTGAGATAATGGGTTGTTTCCGTCAGAAACTCCCTGCACATCCAGCATAAAACAGGTTATGAACTATTTGATTGTTGTAGGCAACCTGCCTGTTGCGGGGCGCCCTGCCCTGCACAGAAGGCGTAAATGACTTCGGACAACGGCGGCGGCATTCCGGGCCCCGTCGAGGACCTGATCCTGCGCC
>VYCZ01000177.1:2795-6640 GCA_009843675.1 Gammaproteobacteria bacterium
GCCGGAGGACGGCCGTGCCGTATCCCCTCCCCGGCTACTTCGACCGGCCTGCCCTGCTGGAGCGGCTCATGTCGCCGGAGTACCCGGTCGCGGTGCTCAGGGCGCCGGGTGGATTCGGCAAGACAGCCCTGCTGGGCGCGCTCTGCAGGCTGCTCGGTGACCGCGGCATACCGGCCGCCTGGCTGCAGATGGACGGGGGGGACACAAGCGAACAGGTCGAAACCTGCCTCGCCCACGCGTTCCGGCATGCGGGCATCGATGTCCCGGCGCCCGGTCCCGGTGACCGGCACACGGCCGGGCGCGGAATCGACCTGTTGCTGTACGCGGTCGATGCCTACCCGGCGCCCTGCACCCTCGTGCTGGACAACGTAGAGCAGCTCACCGACCCCGGCGGCGCGGAGGCGATCGGCGCGCTGCTGCGCGAGGCGCCGCCCAACCTGCGCGTGGCCCTGGCCTGCCGCGAGCTGCCGCCCTCGCTGGACCTCCTGGAGCCGTTGCTGGCGGGGCGCGTGGACATGCTCACAGCCGCGGAACTGCGCTTCCCGGCAACGGATACCGCCGCATTTCTCGGCAAGCGCCTGTCCGAACGGGAACTCGCCGCCATTGAGCGGGAGTACGCGGGCTGGCCCGTCGCCCTGGCATTGCTGCGCGCCGCCGGCCACGCCACCGGCCAGGACGATGCGTCCGGCCACACCGGCCACGCCAGCCACGTCGCCAGCCCGGTTGCCGCGTACGGCCGCGCCGACCACGCAGCCGGCCCGGATGCCGCATCCGGCCTCGCAAACAGCGCCGGCCTGCTTGGCAACTGGATCGAGTCACGGTTGTTGCAACGCTTCCCGGCCGCGCAGCGCGACTTCCTGCTGGATGCCGGGCTGATGGACGAACTCGACCCGGTGCTGCTGGACGAGGCGCTGGAGTGCAGTGACTCACGCCACCGCCTGCAGTCCATGACGGAACTCGACGGTCTGCTCAATCCGTTTCCCGGCACCGGCGCCGGCGCCCCGGCGCTGCACCCGCTGCTGCGCCGGCACTGTGCGGCGCGGCGCAGCCGGGAGACGCCCGAACGGTTCAGGAGCATCCACCACCGGGCCGCAGAGGCGCTGGAACGGCGCGGCGACATGTCCGGCGCGATGCGCCATGCCGCGGAAGCAGGCGACCCGGCGTTGCTCGGCCGGCTCATGGAGGACGCCGGCGGCATCCGCTGCCTGTGGACGCGCAACGTACAGCCCGCGCTACGCCAGGCCATGGCATCCCTCACCCACGATGCCGTCAGGCAGCGGCCGAGGCTGGCGCTTGCCCAGGCCTGGGCACTCGCCATCAGCGACCGAATCCCCGAGGCCCGGCGCCTGTACGAACTCGCCGCGGCAAGCTCCGATGGTTTCACGCATAACCCGTCCGGCGACGTGCGCGATCTCCGGATTGACCAGGCCATCATCGAGACGGCATTTCTTACCATCGGCTGCACGGACAATGCACAGCCAGAGTCAGCCGCCGCCAACGCCCGCAAGCTTATCCAGGACAACGACCTGGATCCGGACGCGCGCGCGTGCCTGGTTTTCGGGCTGTGTCTCCATGAGAGCCGCCGGGCACAATTCGATACGGCGTTTACGCTGATCGAACAGGCGCGCCAACTCACCAGCAACGGCCTGCCCTACCTGTCCCTGCACATCGACATCCAGTTGGGCAACATGGCCATGGCCCGGGGGCACGTGCAGGAAGCGGAGTCATATTGCACAAACGTCCTGGAGTCTGCCCGGGGGCGCTACCCCGATGACCCCCTGGCAGTGACGGCAGGCGATGCGCTGCTGCGCGAGCTCCAGTTTGAACGCAACCGGCTCACGCTGTCCATAGCTGCCGGCATGGGCCTGCGCGACCACTACGCCCGGCCCGGCAACACGTTCGCCACCCAGGCATCCGAATGCGCCATCATTGCAGAAGTGGCGCACTACACGGACGGCATCGACGGGGCCCTCTCGGCCGTCACCAGGATGACGGAATACGCACGGCAGACCGGGCGCCGGACCCTGGCGCGGTACCTGGCCGCGTTGCGGGTCGACACGCTCGCGGCAGCGGGGCGGGCCGACGAAGCGGAGCGGGCCTGGCGCGCCGGGGCGTTGCCCTCCGGAGACGAAGACTGCCTGGACATGGACTCGCTGGATTGGCGCGAGCTGGAGATGCTCGCCTGCGCCAGGCTGCGCCTTTACATGGCCTGCGAGGACTACGAGGCGGGACGGCGCTTCGCGAAAAAGCTGCTCTCCCTGGTTACCGAACACCGCCTCGTGCGCACCGCGATGCGCGTCCGTGCGCTGCTGGTGGCGCTCGAGTGGCGCGCCGGCGACCGGGACGCGGCGTGCTCACACCTTGAGACTTTCCTGCGCGATTACATCGAGGCCGGCTATGCCCGCCCTGTCCTGCGCGAGGGCGACGTCAGCCGCCAGGCCCTCAAACGCTGGCTCGAATCCCAGCCGGACAGCACGCGCCAGGCGGCTGCCCGCGACCTGCTGAAGATGATCGACGCCGGCGAAAAGGAAGACGCAACCGGCCTCTCCAAGCGCGAAATGACCGTGCTGAAACTGCTCCCGGACCTGCGCGACAAGCAGATTGCCGCGGAACTCTCCATCACCCGCGAAGGCGTGCGTTTCCACGTGAGCCGGATCTTCGCCAAGCTGGGCGTCCATAGCCGCAGTGAGGCGGTGTCCCTGGCGCGCTCCATCGGGCTGCTGCCGCAGTAACGCTATAAAAAATCCTTTCCCGCGTGGTCCTTGAACAGTTCCACGTCCCGGATGTAGCGCATCAGCGTTTCCGGGTTGCTGTGGCGCGTGATCTCCATGATCTTGTCGAGCCGTGCATGGTGCACGGCAGCGCTCGTTACAAAACCCGCCCGCAGTGAGTGGCCCGAGATCTCGTCGGGGTCGAGGCCGATCATCCCCGCGTAGCGCTTCAGCAGCCGGGGAATGTCCGCATGGTGCAAAGGCCGCCCGCGCAAACCGCCGCCGCGCTTCATGGTCTGGAATACGTGCCCATAGGTGATGCCTGCGGACCGGAGCCAGCCTTCCAGGCGTTTTATCGGTTGTATCCTCCGGCCCTCCGGCACGGCGATGCGCTGGCCTTTCCCGGTCTGGTCCGTTTTCGATTTGCGGATATGCACAAACATCTTGCGGGCATCGTCTCCATTGAGGGGGGGAACGATTTGAATATCATCGATGGTCAGCGCGCAAATTTCAGAGCGGCGTAGCGCGGCGGAAAAACCAAGCGAAATAATCGCCGCATCGCGCAGACCGATCAAACTGCTGCCGCACTGCTCCAGCATACCCAGGATATGGTGCTCCCGCAAAGCCTGCACCCGGCGCTGCGCGACGCCGTTCAAACGCGCCAGGCCTTTCAGTACGGCAGTCACCCTGGGGTGACCGGTGGGCGAAGATTTGCGCGCTTCCACGTACTGCCTGTTTATCGCGCATCTATACAGGATCAGTGTGCTGATCGACAGTTTCTTCCCGTTAACCTGCGGGGCGCGGGCGCCCACGTCAACAAAGAATTCGGCCACCTGGTCGGGCGTCGCATCCAGCGGATCGATGCCTGCCCGTGCGCAGTAGTCCTGAAAAAAAGACCAGCCCTTGTCATAAGCGATGCGGGTGTTGTCCGCCAGCGCCGAATTAAGTACCTCCCCATAAACACTGCCGTTATTTTTTAGCGGTTTCTTCATTATTGTCATCCTCATTGTTTATTCGTTTTCATCAACCTCTCACCTTACGGTGCAATGCAGTATTTCATTCAACGGGTGAAAAACTGTCAATGAACCTATTAATACTCGGTAATGCGCCTTAACGCGTAATAACAGAAAAGAA
>VYCZ01000426.1 GCA_009843675.1 Gammaproteobacteria bacterium
CATCCATGCTGTGCCGGTCGAGGCGGTCCAGCCAGAGAAACAGGATGCGGGTATCCCGTTCGACCCGATTGATGAGATACTCCACCACCTGGTCGGTGAGCTCGAACCCGCGCTCCTGCGCGCGCAGTTTCAAGGCTGCCATATTCTCGTGATCGTCCAGCGGTTGCAGGTGATAGCAAAGACCCCAGGACAATCTTGATTTCAGGTCCGGCAGCCGAAGCAGGCTGCCTTTGGAGCTGCATCCTGCGCTCATCACCAGGGGCGTTTCCGTGTCCTTGAGGCGGTTGAACAAGTCGAACAGCGCCAGTTCCCAATCGTCCCTGCCCGCCAGTTCATCCACGTCGTCCAGGCACACCAGGCTGAGATCTTCCAGGGACGAAAACAGGTCCGGAGTAAACTCATCGATCTGTTTTAACGGGATATAGGCGCAGGCGCGCTCCGACAACGCAGCCAGGTTGCATGTGGCCTGGAGCAAATGACTCTTTCCCGCTCCCCGGCCTGCCCAGAGATAGATATTGTCGTGACCGGTGCCTCTTGCGATACCCTGCAAGGCGTCTGCCGGCTCCCGGTTCAAACCTGGAATATAGCTGTCAAACGTGTAGATGTCATGGCGCGCGAACCCCAGCGGGAGTTGCGAACTCGAGGTGGTATCCTCCCCGGTCCTGAGCGGCTGAAATTTATGATCACGGTGGAATTCCAGGGACCGTTGGCGCTTGTGAGCCGATTTTCTCATGGCGGTTCTGCTCACGGGTTCAGGAGATAGTAGTGGCCGTCCGGGCTTTCAACCGGTTCCAGGACCCTTCCCAGGTTGATGGTCTGTACCACAGCCTGTTCGCCGCCATGGGCAGCCAATGCCAAGGTGACTTCCCCGGCGCGCACCTCCTTCACATGGATACGGCTGACCGAACTCAGGAAATCCAGGTAGTTGAGCAGGCGCGCGTATTGATCGACGGAATTAACGGCGCCGACCGTGATCTCGATATCTCCCAGCTGGGTGTAGCTGCCGCTGTGGACGAACTCGTATGCCAGGGCATCGACGAAACCGTCGAAACCTTCTTCCAGGGCGAGTTCCAGCAGGTCGGTCTCAGTGGTCCACTCGTACTTGAGGCCGTCTTTCCCGTAACTTCTCCACCTGCCTTCCCAGATCCCCGGGACAGGGGCGCTCACACTTGCCGTCAGGACGGCATCGGCCCTGTACCTCGCGGAAGCGGCCATGATCTGCTCATGGAAACCAAGCCATACATCCCCGGGCTGTATCTTTACCCGGTCATCGAGGTCGTAGAGGGGAAACAGGATGGAGACTCCGCGGCGCTGCGCCACCTCCTGCACTATCGCCAGCAATTCCGGCTCCCTGCCGGCTTCGGCAAACAACCTGCGGGTTGACCGCTCCAGCGCGAGCCAGACCAGGATGGACGGCCGTTCCTTGTCCCATACCGGTATTCCCGAATCCCGCAGGGAGTTATTCAGGTTCTCCTCGTCGAATTTAACGGCTAAACGCCATCTCGGCGCGGGATCCGGACCGTACAAGGCGGGTATCTCCGCCTGGATCTCCTGGTACCGGTACTGCTGAACGAATCTTTCCGCCTGGTCCAGGATCGGCTCCAGGGCAGATTCCGCCGACACATCACGCGTGCCGGTCAGTTTCACCAGCACCATGCCCAGGCAGGCCCGGATCGCTGCCGGCCTGCCCTCATTCGATTGACTGTTTACGATTGTCTCGGCCTCGTACAGACCCGGCACCTTGATTGCATATACAAACTGCGGACACAGACAGGCCAGGCAGCAAAAGACCTGCAATATCTTTTTCACGCCTTCAGGCTTTATAAAATCTGGAAAGGGTACTACCATCGCATTATAGTATCGTACTTCATTCCCTAATATCAGCGTATCTGTGAAGCACTCCGATTATGAAGCCGCCGGGGTCAGTATCGACCGCGGCAACGAACTGGTAGCAAATATCAAACCCCTGGTGCGGGCCACGCAGCGTCCCGGGGCGCTGGGTGAACTGGGCGGCTTCGGGGCGTTGTTCGACCTGTCTGCGACCGGATACCGCCAACCGGTACTGGTCTCAGGCGCCGACGGCGTCGGAACGAAAATCAAACTCGCTATCGAACTGGACCGGCACGACACCATCGGCATTGACCTGGTTGCCATGTGCGTCAACGATATCCTGGTGCAGGGCGCAGAACCCCTGTTCTTTCTCGATTATTTCGCCTGTTCCAGGCTGGACGTGACAACCGCGACAGACGTTGTGAAAGGCATTGCCCGGGGTTGTGAACTGTCCGGCTGCGCCCTGGCAGGCGGCGAGACTGCGGAAATGCCGGGAATGTACCGGCCCGGTGAATACGACCTGGCGGGTTTCTGCGTGGGCGCAGTGGAAAAACAGGAAATCATCACCGGAGAACATGTCCGGGAGGGAGATACGCTTATCGCTCTCCCCTCCAGTGGCCCGCATGCGAACGGGTATTCCCTGATCCGCAAGATTCTTGCCGACTCCGGGACGTCCCTGACCGATAAACTGGACGGAGCCCCGTTCTCCGATTTGTTGCTGGAACCGACGCGTATCTACAAGGACGCCATTTTCGCATTATTGCCGGAAGTAACCCTCAAGGCGGCCGCCCATATCACGGGAGGAGGGTTGACCGAAAACATCCCCCGGGTCATTCCCGAAGATACGCGCGCAGAAATCAACCTGGGTAGCTGGCAATGGCCCGGCATATTCCACTGGGTGCAGGAAACCGGCAACATCGAGACGAAGGAGATGTACCGGACATTCAACTGCGGTGTCGGAATGGTCCTTGTAGTGAGTCCGGAAGAAGGAGAAAAGGCCCTCGGACTGCTGCACGCCGCAGGCGAACGGCCATGGCGCCTCGGCGCTATCCGGGGGTATGACGGTGAAGGCAAACGTGTTCGTTACGCTTGATATTTGGGATCGATATTTGGGGTCAGAGTAAAAATTCTGACGACACTTACTCTGACCCCGGAAGTGTCGTCAGAATTTTTACTCTGACCCCTGCTTTACTTCCCCCTGTCTTCCAGCGGAACGAATTCCATCCTGTCCGGCCCGGTGTAGTTGGCGCCGGGGCGGATGATCTTTCCGTCCTGGCGCTGTTCGATGATGTGCGATGCCCAGCCTGTGATCCGCGACATGACGAATATCGGCGTAAACATGGGCGTAGGAATACCCATCATGTTGTAAGAGACTGCAGAGAACCAGTCCAGGTTGGGAAACATCTTTTTGACGTCCCACATCACGGTTTCCAGTCTTTCCGCAATATTGAACAGGTTCATGTCGCCCTTTTCCGCGGAGAGCTGTTTCGCAACGCGTTTGATGACCTCATTGCGAGGGTCCGAGATGGTATAAACGGGATGGCCGAACCCCATCACTATCTCTTTCCGGGCGAGCCGTTCCCGGATGTCCGCCTCCGCCTCATCCGGGGTCGCATAGCGTTGCTGGATTTCCATGGCCACCTCATTGGCGCCGCCGTGTTTCGGACCGCGCAGCGCGCCGGTGGCGCCGGTAACGGCAGAATACATATCCGATCCGGTCCCGGCGATGACCCGCCCGGTGAAGGTGGAGGCGTTGAACTCGTGTTCGGCATACAGGATCAGGGAGGTGTGCATGGCGCGAACCCAGATATCCGGCGGAGGCTCCTGGTGCAGCATGTGCAGGAAGTGGCCGCCGATGGAATCATCCCCGGTATTCTCATCGATGCGCCTGCCGTGCCGGCTGAAATGGTGCCAGTAAGCCAGCATGGAAGGGAACGAAGCCAGCAGCCGGTCGGCGATATCACGGGCTTCGGCGCTGGTATGCTCGCCGGATTCCGGCGCCACCGCGCCCAGCAGCGAGCAACCGGTCCTGAGAACATCCATGGGCGCGACATCGGCCGGCAGCAATTCCAGGCCGCGTTTTACCGGGTCCGGCAGGCTGCGCAGCGTGGCCAGTTTCACCTTGTACCTGTCCAGTTCCTTCCGGTCAGGCAACCGCTCATGCAGCAACAGGTGCGCGATCTCTTCAAATTCGCAGGTATCAGCGATATCCAGTATGTCGTAGCCGCGATAGGACAGGTCATTGCCGCTACGGCCCACCGTACACAAGGCGGTATTCCCGGCCGGCACCCCCGACAGGGAGACCGACTTCTTCGGTTTAAATCCCGTACTCATTGCGGCGCGTCCTCAAGAAACAGGGCATCCAGTTTCCGTTCGTATTCGTGGTAGTCCAACAGGTCATACATTTCCTCCCGGGTCTGCATGGAATCGATAACATTGCGCTGGTGGCCGTCTGCCAGGACGGCCCGGTAAAAACCCATGGCGGCCTTGTTCATCGCCCGGTAGGCCCCGCAGCAGTAGAGCACGATGTCGACGCCCACGGCGCCCAGTTCCGGGGTCGAAAACAGGGGCGTTTTGCCGAATTCCGTGATATTCGCCAGGATCGGCGCCGGTACCTGCGCACGCAGGGTCCGGTACTGCTCCAGGGCCGTCACCGCCTCCGGGAAGATCATGTCGGCGCCGGCTTCGATACAGGCGTTCGCCCGCTCTATAACGGACTGCATGCCCTCGGCCGCCAGGGCATCGGTGCGCGCCATGATGACGAAGCCGTCGTCATTACGGGCGTCCACCGCGGCCTTGATGCGGTCCACCATCTCCGCCTGCGGGACGATGGCCTTGTTCGGCCTGTGCCCGCATCGTTTCTGCGCCACCTGGTCCTCGATGTGCATGGCAGCGGCGCCGGCTTTGGCAAGGTTCCTGGTCGTCCTGGCGATATTGAAGGCGCCGCCGAAACCGGTATCCGCGTCCACCAGCAACGGCAGGTCGCAGACATCGGTAATACGCCGCACGTCGATCAGCAGATCCTCAAGGGAACTGATGCCGAGGTCCGGCACACCCAGGGCATTGGCGGCCAGGCCGCCGCCGGACAGGTAAATCGCCTTATGCCCTGCCCGTTGCGCCATGCGCGCGGCCAGCGCAGTAATCGTACCGACGACCTGCAACGGCCTGTTGTCTTCCACGGCCAGGCGGAACTTGTTTGTTGATTTCATATAATTTTTACTCTGACCCCATAAATCCCTAAAATAACCTTACTTTCATCCAAAATATCATTAGACATGTCGTTTAACAACCAGGGAAACTTTCCCGCATTACGAATGCGGCGCATGATACGCGAGAATTCTCTCTCGGTCGCCGACCTGATCTACCCTGTTTTCATCATAGAGGGTGAAAATCGCCGCGAACCGGTTCCCGCGATGCCGGGTGTTGAGCGCCTGAGTATCGACCTGCTTCTCGAAGAGGCCCGTACCTGCTCGCAACTGAAGATCCCGGCGCTGGCGCTGTTTCCCGTCACCCCGGAACAGAAGAAGAGCGCGGACGGCAGGGAAGCCTGGAACCCGGACGGCCTGGTCCAGTCGGCGGCAAGGGAACTCAAGGCCGCAATCCCCGGGCTGGGCATCGTAGCGGACGTGGCGCTGGACCCGTTCACCACCCACGGCCACGATGGCCTGCTCGACGAAAGCGGCTATGTCGTCAACGACGCCACTGTAGAGGTCCTGGTGCAACAGGCCTTGTCCCAGGCCGAAGCCGGCATCGATATCGTTGCCCCATCGGACATGATGGCCGGCCGTGTCGGCGCCATCGGCAAGGCCCTGGACGATGCAGGCCATATCAACACCCGCATTCTCGCTTACTCGGCAAAATACGCCTCCGGGTTTTACGGCCCGTTCCGGGACGCCGTGGGCTCGTCGGCAAACCTCGGCAAGGGCGGCAAGCAGACCTACCAGATGGACCCGGCCAATTCCGACGAGGCGTTGCGTGAAGTGGCGCTGGACATCAGCGAAGGCGCGGATATGGTCATGGTCAAGCCCGGCCTGCCGTACCTGGACATCATCCGGCGGGTCAAATTCGAATTCGGCATGCCCACTTTTGTGTATAACGTCAGCGGCGAATATTCAATGATCAAGGCTGCCGCGGAGCGGGGCTGGCTGGACGAGAAAACCGCGGTGCTGGAAACCCTGGTAGCTTTCAAACGGGCGGGCGCAGACGGGATACTGACTTATTTCGCCCGGCAGGCAGCCGAATACCTGGCAAGTACGGGGTCAGAGTAAGAAATTCGTCAGAATTTTTACTCTGACCCCGTCGTAATTGCGTTAAAACAGTTCTTCCAGGAAGTTCAGCAGCGTCTGCCAGGAGCGATTATCGGCACTCTTGTTGTAAATGGCCCCGAGGTCAGGAAAGTTGGCCTCCGGATTGGTGAAGGCATGCAAGGTATTGCCATAGACGTGTATCTGCCAGTCCGCGCCGGCTTCCGTCAACTCTTTCTCCAGCGCAACCACTGCGTCCACAGGCACCATGGGATCTTCATGACCGTGCAGCGCCAGCACTTTGGCCTTTATTTTAGTTCCTGCCGTGTTCCCCGGCGCGCCGAACAGGCCGTGAAAACTGGCCACACCGTTGATATCAGTGCCTATGCGGGCAAGATCCAGGACACACAGGCCGCCAAAGCAATAGCCGATCGCGGCAATCCGGTCATTGTCCACTTCCGGCTGTGATTTCAGGGTTTCAAGTGATGCCGTCAAACGGGATTGCAGCATGGCCCGGTCATCCAGGAAAGGCTGCATCAGGCCGGCGTTCTCTTCCACACTGG
>VYCZ01000152.1:0-3023 GCA_009843675.1 Gammaproteobacteria bacterium
TTGCCGGTCATGTAGGTCGAATACCCCGCGTCACGCATGAGTTCGGCCATGGATATGACGCCCGGACTGATGTAACCCTCGTAACCCGGCAGGCCGACCTGGTTCTCGGAGATGAATTCCGCCATGGCGCCCAGTCCCGCCAGGTGATTATCGCTCCCTGTCAACAGCATTGCCCGGGTGGGTGAACACAGGTACGAGGTATACAGCCGGGAAAAACGCATGCCTTCCGCCGCCAGGGCATCCAGGTTGGGGGTCGGTATCTCGCCGCCGAATGCGCCGATGTCGGTGAAGCCCATGTCGTCGGCCATGATAAGCAGGACATTCGGCTGCGTTCCCGTTCCGGGACCGGCGCTTCCGGCAGGCGGCCCGCCGCATCCGGTCATTATGAAAAGGGAAATACCAATGATGAGATTACGCATCATTTTACCCCGGGGTATTCTTAATGGGTGGGAAACCGCCGGCAGGCTTTATGAGTTCCAGCAGGTTGCCGAAAGGATCCCGGCAATAGACACAGGTGATGCCCAGTACATTGGTAACAGGTTCGTTCATTTTGCCGCCTCCCAGTTCAATAACCCGGGCCAGCGCCTGTCCCACGTCCTCCACCTGGAAACACAGGTGCCGGATACCGTAATCATTGGCGTCCAGTGAAGCCGGGTCCGCCGTTGATTGCGGCTGCTCATATTCGAACAATTCCAGGAAGCCGCAAGGCCCCTCGAGCATGCAGAACCGGGCGCTGCTGCCGGTCATGCCGATGATCCGATTGAAAGCGGAGTCGCTGTCCCAGCGTGACTCCCGTATCTTTTCATAGCCGGCCAGAGCCGAATAAAACCGTATGGCCTTCTCCAGGTCCGGAACGACGATGGCTGCGTGATGGAAGCCGGTCACATTTGCCATTTCATAATCTTCCTCATGTTAAGGCTCATAAATGCCGGGGTCAGAGTAAAATTGCCAAGGACGTTGGTAACAGCAAAACCGGTGGTGATTTTACTCTGACCCCACCTATCCGTCATACACCCGTCAACCGGTCTATCAGGTTCTGTAACTCCAGTTTTACGGTCTGTGCCCGTTCCGCCACCGGTTCGGTCAGGGGATCGGACAACCTGGACAGCATGGGTCTCAGGCGCTTGCGCAATTGTTCCGCTTCTTCAGGCGGGAGGCTGTCTTCGCCCTGTGCGACTTTTTCCAGGCGCTGGCGCAACTGGTAGATCACGTTCCAGACCGATTCGACGTAGGCGGGCCCGTCACCGGCATAGTAGGCGCAACCGGAACGAAGGATATAGAGGTCCGGACTCCAGTAAGTCGCCAGCAGGTCGTCCAGCATTTCCAGCGCGTCCCGCGCGGCCTGCGTATCAGCATCCTCCCTCGCTTGCGCCACGCGCCAGTCCACCCGCAGCTTGACAGCAAGGGGGAATACCGGCGAGGTGGGTGGCACCCGCGCCAGGATGTAATCCAGTTCCGCGATGCGCTCGAACTGCCCCCGCAGGCCGTAAGTCCAGGCCTCGAATACGCGCCGCTCCGGGCCGCGCAGGCTGTTGGCCAGGGCAATGATCTCCCGCGGCACCTGGCCGTGCGCGATATCGCCCAGGTGGAGCATCAACAGGCCGTATTTTGCCGCATTGTTGCCGGGATTGAGTGTTAGTGCGTATTTATACCGCTCCCGCGCCTTTTCCATATCGCCGCTGTTGTCCAGACCCATGGCCTCGATCACCGCTTTCCGGTCCTCTGCAGCCACGGCCTGCGCCATATCGTAGGCGCGCTGGATGAAATCCCCCATGAGCAGGCGTTCGGCGATATACGCCAGGTCCATGTCGCCGGCATGTTGCCTGTGAAACTCGCTCTGCGGGTTCGTCAGCGGGTCAATGCTGTCGAATATCTCCTGCATGTCATCGGCGGTCAGGCCGTCGCCGGCATTACGGCTGAAGAATGCCAGCCGGTTATGCTCGTCCGTATTCACCGGCGCGCCGGCAGCGAATTGCCGCACGCCGTCATTGTCCAGGGTGAGCATGACCAGCGCGTCTTCAATCCCGCGCATGCCGAGACGGTTATAGTGGCGCGGGTACTGTTGCAGTGCGCGCTCCGCATTACCCGCGCCGTCCCAGATGTCCAGGGGGTTATCTGAACCGAGGAAGAACAGCACGTCCCGCTCCGGCTGGTACAGTTCCACGTGACTGAACTGCTCCGCGACCGTCGCCGCCAGCACTTTCAGCAATGCTTCATCCACGAAGCGGGAATTGATCCATTGCAGGAATACACCGCTGTCGTTGAGGCGGGATTTTGCCAGCGCCAGAAACTCGCGGGTATACAGGTGGGAAGCGCCCCCGGTCCAGGGATGGGAGGGTTGCGACACGATGATGTCGTAACGCTTGCCGGACAGCATGAGGGCATTGCGGGCGTCATTGGTCACCAGGTTCAGGCGCGGGTCCGATAGCGGGTCATGGCCGCGCTCATCACTCACCGCCCGGTTGGCGCTGATGACCTTGGGTTCCAGTTCAACCACGTCCAGGTCGGTGACGTGGGGCGCGACGCCTTCCAGCGCAACTCCGCCGCCGAAACCGACAACCAGCATGGAACGGGCGCTGGGCCGGGCCAGGGTGGTCAGGCCGGACAGCCACTTCTGCGAATTATTCACCGGCGCCGTGCCGCGCCTGGCGATGGCGGATTCCGACAGCCCGTTGCTGGACAGGTGGAAAAAGCCGTCCAGGTCGCCCATCAATATGGTCGCCGACCGGCCCACGCCGTAGTAATACTCCGCGCCCTGTACCTTGTCGTCCGGGATTTGCGCGTAGATGAGTTCGTCAGGTCGCTCGAAGCGGAGCGCGAACAATGTCAGTACCACCATTGCGACCGCGCCGGGCACGGCCCATTTCCGTTGCGTTTGCGAGGTTGCGGCAACGCTGGCAGCCAGCGCGATGCTCACCAGCATGGCCAGTTGCAGGGTCTGGCCGAAGCCCAGGGCCGGCAGGATGAAAAACCCGGTCAGCAGGGCGCCGCTGATGGCGCCGGCCGTGTTCCATGTGTAAATA
>VYCZ01000152.1:3033-6342 GCA_009843675.1 Gammaproteobacteria bacterium
GGCGCGCACCGATACGCACCGCAAGCGGAAAGGTGGCGCCGATGAACAGCGTGGCCGGAGCGATGACCAGGAAGGCGTACAGCGCGTTGCCGGTCAGTGAATTGCCCTCCGGCAGCCAGTTACAAATGATGGCATAGGAAAGCCAGGAAAACACCGCAGTCAGTACCTGCGCGGCAACGAACAACACCTGTGCCCTGCCCCGCTCCTGCGCCAGGCGGCCTGCGGCCAGACCGCCCAGGGCAATGCCTGAGAGAAAGCAGGCCAGCATGATGGAAAAAGCGTATATTGTCCCGCCGAATAAATGGCTTAACAGCCGGGTCCAGAGCACTTCCAGGGTGAACGAGACCATGCCGGAGGCCAGCATGACCGGCATGATCCAATGGTAGCGTACCTGGGGCGTTGTGCTCTCATCAGGACCGGGGACAGATTTTAAATCTGTCCCCTGATCGACCGGGCCAGGTAGGGATGCAACGAGACGCGCCAGGTACACGGCAATGAAAAATACCACCAGGTTGACGCCGGCGCCGACTGCCAGGGTGCCGAACAGGCCCAGGTAAGGCAACAACAAGAACCCCGACGCCAGGGCCCCGAACACCGCGCCCAGGGTATTGATGCCGTACAGGAACCCGACCCTGGGTCCGATCTGGCTGTCGGCGCTGACCGCGTATTTCGCCAGCAGCGGCAGGGTTGCGCCCATGGCCGCGGTCGGCAGGGCCAGGATCAGGAACGTGCCCGCCAGGTAGTACAGGGTCTGGCCCGCGCCCGTATCGGACACTGGTTCAGACTGGCCGCCGAACCAGGCGATAAACAGCAGTTGAGCAACGCCCAGTAACACCGGGACCAGCAATGCGGTAATGCCTATGACACCCTCCAGCACACCGTACACCAGAACCGGCCGCCGTATCGCTGGCGCAAACCGGGCAGCCAGCGCCGCGCCCAGGGCCAGGCCTGCCATGTAGGCCGCCAGTACCGTAGCGACGGCAATGTGCGAGGTGCCGAACACCACTCCCAGTTTCTTCAGCCAGGCCGCCTGGTAGAGCAACGCGGCGAAACCGGACAGGAAGAAACACGCTGCCAGCGCCGCCAGCAGCAGTCTTTCTTTCGGGTTTTCCCGGGCAACAGGCTGGGACCCGGCGCCCGCCTGCCGTCCGGATTGCCTGGTGGAACTCTTTTTGCCCCGCTTTCTGGCCATTACGCTCCCGAGTCTAAACCAAATGCCAAAAAAAAAGGAACCGCGCGGCGGTTCCTTTTTTAACGGCAAAATTCCGGCAGGCTAGAAGTCCACTCGGGCGCGTACGCCCCAGGTTGCCGGCTGCCCCATGTACATGGTATTTCCTCCCACGGTGAGCCCTTCAAACCCATTGGTGGCGTACACGGTGTCCGTCACGTTCTTTCCGAACACGGCTATCCGGTAGCGATCGTCCGGCCCGAAGGTATAGTAGCCGTTGACGTTCAGGACAAAATATTCCTGGTCCGGGAAGGTGTTGGCCACGTCGAACCAGCGCTTGTCCATATAGCGGCCATCCACCATGACCCCGAACATGCCGTTCCCCATCGGCCAGTCCTGGCGCACGGAAAATCTCAGGTTGAGGTCAGGCGCGCCGGGCAATGCGTTGCCGGGGTCGGCCGCGCCGACCGAGCCTTTTACTATCTCGGCGTCAAGATAACCCAGTCCGACGTTTATGAACGTGTTTTCCATGGGCGCCAGGTCCAGGGTGGCGTCCAATCCCCAGATCTCGGAATCCACGGAGACGCGGGTGAATTGGCCGCCAATAAACTGGCTGATCTGCTGTCCGCGGAAATCGTTGAAAAATCCCGCTATGTTGAAACGCGCCTTGCCGCCGGCCAGGTCGGATTTAATCCCGATTTCAAAGGCATCCACCTTCTCCGGCGGCAGCGGGGTATCGGCAAGACCGAGCATGATGGTCATGGGCGCGGTATTGAAGTTGCCGGCTTTGTAACCGCGGCTCCACTGGGCGAACGCCAGGATATTATCGTTCATACGGTAGTCGAAACCCACCTTGGCGCCCCATTCCTCCCAGGTGGTGTCGTTGATATTGGCATCCGGATTATCCGGCCCGCCGACAGTGGGGGTATTCAAGCCGTTTGCCCTGGCGATGGTCCACAGTTCCTCGAAATCAGGCAAGTCATCGCCGGAATACATCGGCCCGGACAGGTTCTCCCCCCAGACCCCGGGCCGGCCGAAGATAGCCCGGGCGCTACCCTGGACGTTATCCGAACCGTAGCGGAAACCGCCCTTGAAGGTGAGCGGTTCGGCAACATCATATTCGACGTCAATATAACCGGAATAGGTAGTATTTTCGCGCAAGCCCTCTGCCTTGACCAGGAACGGCACAGGAGCGTCACGAGAGCCAAATTCAAACACGGGTCCGGGTGTCAGCGATACGTCTTCCCAGAAACCGTACACGCCCAGGTGCCAGCGTAATTTATCCTCATCCTTGGAACTTATCCGGAATTCCTGGCTGATCTGGTCCTGTTCGGTATGCTGCCAGAAATGAAAATCAGGCGACGGCGTGCCGTCCGCATCCTCGTTGTAGTCGTTTTCGCTTTCCTCATACGCCGAGATCGAGGTGAAGGTGAAGTTATCAAATTCCCATACCACGTGCGCAGAGAACCCTTTGCCTTCCACATCCAGCCTCGGGCGCTCCATGTCATAAGGCGTGTCGAGCTGGTCACCACTGCCCATGTATCCCGCGGCATTGGCGCAGGCGCCCGGCTTGTTCGGCGTCGCGCAGGGTTGGGTCGGGTCGTTCGGGTCCCGTGTGCCGACGAACATCACCAGGTCCTGGTCGGATTTTATCTCTTCGTAGTGGCCTTTCAGCCGGACATAGATGTCGTCGGTAAGCTGGAACGCAAGCTGGCCGCGGATGCCGTACTTGTCGTGGCCGCCAATCTTGCTGTCGTAAACGGAATTTTTCCGGAAATCGTCCCGGGTATGGTACTGGGCGGCAATGCGGATGGCGCCCTTGTCACCGAGCGGGGCGCCGAACGCGCCGTCCAGTTCCACGTTGTCCCAGCGCCCGTAGCCGGCGCTCAGGAACCCGTTGGCTTCACCACCGATTTCCGGCTTGCGGGTAACGTAGTTGACCGCGCCGCCAGTGGTATTGCGCCCGTACAAGGTGTTCTGCGGCCCGGCCATGACCTCGACCCGCTCCATGTCATAGCCCTGGGCCAGGTTCACCCCGGGTGATTCCAGAACCACTTCATCCACGTACACACCCACGCTGTTGGAGGAGGCCAGGCCCTTGGCCCCGACCCCACGGATGAAGAAGTTGCCGTAGGTATAGC
>VYCZ01000152.1:6352-6611 GCA_009843675.1 Gammaproteobacteria bacterium
CAGTGACGGTGATTCAGATATCCTGCAGAGACTCTGTACTCTTGGTGGCCGTTACGACAATTTCCTCCAGTGCCTGGGACCAGGCGGCTGGCATGTTCGCCACGATGAGAACCAGTCCGAACAGGGGCGCAAGCAGCGCTCCTGAAAATCTGTTCAGCCTTGCGGGCAATAAGTCACTGTTCATTCTGTACCCCTCGATGTTTTACAGTCGTAGTATGAAGTCTGAATTGGTATTGTCCCTACTTGGCAAATTTACAAC
>VYCZ01000287.1:0-697 GCA_009843675.1 Gammaproteobacteria bacterium
AGTATAGCCTGCCTGCAACGAAAAATCCGGTGAATACGATGAGGACAACGAAAAGCTTGAATCCTGATCCAGTTGCAGCTATAATCTTGACCACTCGTTGGAGATAACAGCATGACGCCCGTCCTTGAAATCATCATCAACCAGTCGCCCGTGCTGGCTGCTCTGGTAGTTATGTTCTATGTGCTGAACCAGAAAATCGAGAATCTCAGTAAACGATTGGATGACATGAACAAACGCTTTGATGACACGCACAACCGCCTCGATGATTTAAGAGATGATTACAAAACGCTCAGCGCCAAAGTGGATACCATCGCTGCCGAGGTGTACCGCATTGAAGGTCATCTTAACCTGCCCCGAACCGGCACGGACAGCTAGTACTCTTTCAACTTAATTCTGGCATGTTCAGCGGGCCGGAAAGCGGTCGCCTGCGGCGTTACATCGCTTGGCAAGGGCGCGCCATTACCGGCGCGATACGGACCCCTTCCTTCTCTCCAGTAAGAGGTGCCCTTAACATTGCCCGCGTCATCCGTCAAGAATCAGGCAAGACGCCGGATGACGTCCTGCGCCCCCCTGTTTCCCGACTTGACGGCCGCTTCCATACCGGAGGCGGAAGGTTCGGTGTGGGCGCCGATGAAGTGCAACCGGCCCTCGGGCTGGCTGACGGCCCGGCTGAACTGGCCGACGCCGCCGGCCAGGT
>VYCZ01000287.1:707-6602 GCA_009843675.1 Gammaproteobacteria bacterium
GTTTCTTGCCCCAGGCCATGACTCGCTCCACTTCAAGTTGGGATTTTGCCGCCGGCCTCACCCGTTCCAGTAATGACAGCACGTGTTGGCCGAGCGCCTTGCCCGTCATGTTATGCAGTCGTTGCGCGGTTGGCCCCTGTATCCAGGCGCGCAGCCGCCGCACCTCGCCCTGTTCATCGGTCTGGGTGAAAATCCGGCCCAGGTCGGTGTCGGTCCACATGTTCGGGCTCAGGCCATCTTCGAGCCAGAACGGGCTTTTGGGTTTGAGGAACACGTGGCTGACCGGAGTATAGCCCATGCGCCTGATGGCCTGTTGTTTGGGTTCGGATAGCGGCGCCTGTACGTCCAGCCGCCGCAACACGCTGAACGGCAGGGCGATAAGACACAGCCGGCAGGTATAACTGTCCGAGTCGGCGGTGCGCAACCGGATGCTTGTGCTTGCAGTGTCAATATCTGTGACCTGTTTACCCATCATCACCGCCGGCCTGATCGCGTCATACATGGCATCGGGCAGCCGTTGCATACCGCCGCCGACGTCCTGCGGCCCGCCGGCGCCCTGCAGTACCGCAAGCTTGCGTAGCAGGCCCAGGGCCGACAGCGTCTCGATGCTCTCGCCGTTCAGGTTGGCGGCGACCAGCCGTATGGCCTCAGCGTCGGCGCCCAGTTGTTCCAGGTACGCCTGCAACGGGATATCCAGCTCGCGAAATTCAGGCTTCCACCAGTCCAGCGGCGCAGTCAGGAAACTGCCTTTGCGCAACAGCGCCGGCAACAACCTGAATGGCGGTGTGTCTTTCAGTGTGTCCGGTAACAAGTTGCCGGGGCTGGCGGACCAGTTTTCCGCGTCGCCGAGACTGCCTTTAACCAGCAGCGTCATGCCCGGCGCGATGGGCCTGATATTGCTGGTCGCGATATTCAACTCAGCCAATGCCTGGTTGAGCGCCTGGTAATTCGTGCCGACCTGGGCGCCGCCGGCTTCCGGCCGGCCGGGCAGGTCATCGAGCGTATAAACCCGTCCGCCGACGCGTTCAGACCCTTCCAGCAACAAAAAATCCACTCCTTGTTGTTGCAACAGCTGTCCTGCGCGCAGTCCGGCAAGGCCGGCGCCGATGATGATGACGTCGTAATGTTTGCGCGTGGCGAACACCGGCCGGTACAGGACGGACAACGCGGTGGCGCTGCCAGCCCGCAGGAAGTTGCGGCGTGTCAGGGCTGTTGGTTTGAATCGAGTTTGCATCGTGTTACATGATCAAGTTGGAAGCAAAAAATTTCCTGGTCGTCCGGCGCTTTCTTTCGTCATTCCGGGCTTGACCCGGAATCCAGTGGACAGGCCTTCCTTACAAGGAGTCTTGTTGCCTACTGGATTCCTGCTTTCCTCCGGCATCTGCCGAGGACAGGCTCCGGAATGACGAATAAGAACGGGTTGTCTATTCTTACCACTCCATAATGACGACTGCAGGGTCAATTGTTCACTCTCAAGAGCTCAAATTCCGTCGGCGGCGGGTTGTTAACCAGCGGCTGGTCCAGTATCTGCCAGGTAACGCCATCCGGGCCGGTAAACAGGAATGAGCGTTCGGAAAATTCGTTCGGCATGACCGGTGAGGGCTGCAAACCGTGTTCGACGGCAAGTGCATGCACGTACTCCAGCGCCGGGGTATACAGGCTGTGCAGGGTGATGCCCAGCTCCCCGGGGCGCTGGTGGTGGCGCCGATCGCGTTCATGCGCCGGGTCGCGCGCCGCGAAGAACTTCAGTTTGCCGCAGACGTTGTTCGGTGACACAAAGCCCCGGTACCAGTGGCTCTCTCCCGGTTCCATAAGGAATACCCGCCCCGGGCCCTGGTGCCAGTCACCGCTGACGACCGGATCATTTTCCGCGCGCAACCCCAGCACGGCCTCATAATAGGCCGTTACCACTGCCAGGTCGCCGGCGACAATGAAATCATGGTGGGTGAATTCACTGGTCTGCAACGGCGCTGCTTCGTTTATGGTGCCATAGCCGGGCACCGTGTAACCGTAACGCTGAAAGAAAACATGATTGAAAAAGCGCCCGTACACCGCGTTCTCACGCACGCCGACGCGCCGTTCTTTTATGGAAACATGATCGGTACCCAGACCGTATATATCGTCAAAGACCGGTTCCACGGGAAACCAGGGTTCCCCGGCTTTGTGGCGCAGGTCGGAAAAGGTGTCGTACAGGCGGACAATGTCGCGGGTGCGCATTACCGACATGCGCTGGCCAACGGTTTCCGGCGGCGCATAGCCGACTCCCGGCCCCAGGGGTTGCTCCCACTCCAGCAGGCGCAACAGGCCGTGGCTGTCCACGGCGCCGTTCTGCAGGCGGATTGAACGCAGGGCGGAATTGACGCCATAGAGTTTTTCCGCCGCCGCGGCATCCAGCGCGGCCTCATTTTTGATGCTGAAACCAAACTCGGCGAAGTACTCCAGCAGCGGCCCGGCGTCGGCGGCGCCGACCATCACCTCATAAACACCACTTATTCCCGTGTCAGGGAGCTCTCTTTCCGGGTCTGCCGCCAGGGCTTGTCCTATAGACAGCAATGTGCCGAGCATCAAAGTAACGTGACCAAACCAGAACCAGGCAGGGCGCTCCCTGCTCGTCATTCCGGCGCAAGCCGGAATCCAGTTGATAAAACAACTCCTTGTAACGAAGGTTTTTCTACTGGATTCCGGGTCAAGCCCGGAATGACGAATGGACTTCTTTGTCGCTCTGACTATCATTTGTTCACCTGTGTCAGCCGTCGGCGCGCATTTCCGCGCAGGCGCGGGTGTAGAGCCGCAAGGTAACGGGAACCAGCAACAGCACCGGCAGGCCATAGACGAACGGCAGCAGCGCCATGGAATATTTCAGGCCCAGTTCGCCGAAGACCTGGTCGTTGAGAATGCCTATCGTGGTCGGCCCCAGGAGCAATCCGGCCAGGCTGATGGCCATGTAATAGAATGCGACGATCTGGGCGCGTATCTCGCCCGGCGTCATGTTCAGTAATGCTGTTACGCCGGTTGCGGTCACCATGGCAAGCCCCACGGCGTTCACGCCGAACATGGCCATGGCCGCCTCGCCGGTCGGCATCAACGGGGCGATGATGCCCGTAATCACCATGATGAACGCGCCTATGATGGCAATACGCAAGGCGGCGTCTTTCGTCCCGCCGGCGTACCAGCGGTCACACCACCAGCCGGCCAGGTTCACCGTCGCCGGGCCTACGGCCAGCAGCACGATGCCGTTCACCAGGGCGAAGGTTGACGCTTCCCAGCCCCAGGTGCGCATGAACAACGCCGCGCTCCAGCCCTGGCTGTAGGCGACGGTGGTCATCAGGCAAAAGATGGTCAGTAAGCTGGCGAAGGCGCGCCACCGTTGCAGGATGAACTACAGGGTGACGATCAGCGAGGCGTTGCCAAGTCCGCCGGTCAGGCCCCGTTCCTGGCGGCGCGGCTCCCGCAACGTGAAAAACATCAGCGCCAGGATGAAGCCCGGCAGGCCCACGGCGATGAAGGCAAACTGCCAGGGCGCCACGGTCCCGACCCAGGGCAGGCTGGTTTCCGGGGAGGACTTGGCCCAGATCAGCACCGTGGCGCTGAACAGTGAGGCGATGGCCGCGCCGATGGAAATAGCCATGCTGTAAAAAGCGATCGGTTTGGCCCGGCGATCCGGGGGAAAGCTATCAGATATCATGGAGATGGCGCACGGGCTGAGGGTCGCCTCGCCGATGCCCACGCTCATGCGGGCGATGAACATCTGGAAGAAATTCTTCACCAGGCCGGAGGCGACGGTGGCGGCAGACCAGACCGCAATGCCCGCGGCGACGATCCAGCTGCGCCGGTAGCGGTCCGCCATCCAGCCCAGCGGCAAGCCCATGGTGGCGTAGAAAATGGCAAAGGCAGGGCCCAGCAACAGGCCCAGTTGCGTGTCCGAGAACCCCAGGTCGGCTTTTATCGGTTCCACCAGTAATCCCAGCATGAACCGGTCGATGAAGGAACAGATATAGGCCAGGGTGAGCAGGATCACCATGTACCAGGCATACCCGGCGGCAGGGTAGCCGCTGCGGCTCCCGGCGCCGGCTGTTGTAGTGGGCTTAGTCATGATTTTCTTCGTCGATGCGCGTCATGCCGGCCTGGAACCAGCGCACGTTAAGCCCCACTCGCTGTGACCCCGGGTCGGCCCAGGAATACGCCAGGGTGTAGCCGGTGGTATCATCGATGACGCCGACTTTCAGCACCGGCACCTGGGTTTCCTCATAGACCAGGCTTTCCAGGGACAGGGTATAGCCGGTTTTGTTGCCGGACTCATCCGTCAGGGGTATTTTCTGCCCCTGGTTGTGTATGCGTTCTATCCTCGCAAAGATCCACTCCGACAGGTCTGCGTCAGGGTCGACCTTATGTTTTTTCACGGCCATCCAGCCCTTGTACCAGGTTGCGTCCTCAAGCTCGGACGCTATGGCGCCCACAGGCGCAAGCAACAGGGTCGGCGCCAGGACGAGCGATAGAGCGCCTCGGAAAATGCCAGGGAGGGCACTTTCTAAGGTGGCTGATGCAGTGCCGGACCTGTTCATCGGTCCAACCATTGGTTGGCTTCGATGAAGTAGCCGTTGGGGTCAAAAAAGCTGATGCACAGCAGCCGGAACACGCCGCCGCCGGGCTTGGGATATTCGGAAATATGCGGCTCGCTTTGTATACGCACCCCGGGCACGGCCAGCAACTCACGGTGCACCCGTTCTGCGTCATCGATGTTCATCACGAACACGGTGTCACCTACACCCAGGCGTTTCGGGTGCTCGCCCCGTTCCCGCAGGGGCGGGTCCAGGTACTGCAATATGCCGAGCATGCCGATGTAGGGATCGTTGGCTTGGAGGATGACCAGGCGCACCTTGTTGCCCGGTTCGCCGGCCGGCAGCTTAACGCCCGACATGGTGAGCTCAGCATCATAATAGACTGTCATACCGAGGATATCGCGGTAGATTTTCAACGGCGTTTCAATCTCGTTCACCAGCATGGTGACGCGACGAAAATCAGTGGGAACCTCACTCATATCAGTTTCCTCTCTGGTTTGATCGCTCGTCCTGCGCAAATGACAAGCAATCGTATGGCGGCACGTATAACGCTATCCCCGGTGTCACTCGGCAACCCTCACTATCGCCTTGCCGAAATTCTCGCCGCGCATCAGCCGGCAGAATAAACCAGGCGCGGCAGCCAGACCGTCCACGCAGTCCTCCTGATAGCTGATCTCTCCCTGTTGCAACCACCGGCTGACCTCTCGTTCAAACTCCGGGCGCAGGTCTTCGTGGTCATACACGACCAGGCCGCGCACGGTCGCCCGCGCCTTGATGATGAAGCCCGGGTTGGGACCGGGCGGCATTTCATCCGTGTTGTATTGCGCGATGAGGCCGCACAGGATGACCCTGGCGCCAAGAGCCAGTTGTTCCATACAGGCCTGCAAGGTGTCGCCGCCTACGTTGTCGAAATAAACGTCTATGCCGTCGGGACAGGCGTGTGCCAGGCCCTCCCGTACCGCTTCTGTCTTGTAATTGATGCAATGGTCAAAGCCGGCCTGCTCCACAACCCAGCGGCACTTCTCCGCGGAACCGGCAATGCCGACGACGCGGCAACCGCGCCGCTTGGCAATCTGTCCGACCATGGATCCCACCGGTCCGGATGCCGCCGAGACCACCAGCGCGTCAGCCGCCTTCAATTCGGCCAGGCGGGTCATGCCGGCATAGGCGGTCAGTCCGGGCATGCCAAGAATACCCAGCAGGGTGGACAACGGCCCCAGCGCCGGGTTCAGCTTTCTTGCCGCCGCTGCCTTGACCACGGGGTGGCTTTGCCAGCCGCTGTGCGCGGCAATGATATCCCCCTGTTCAAACCGGTCCGACTTCGACTCGATGACCC
>VYCZ01000166.1 GCA_009843675.1 Gammaproteobacteria bacterium
CTCCGGGACAGCGCGGGTCAGGGTCTAATCAGCGAATACCGGGGCGGTGTTGGTGGTCATCGCCGCCTGGATGGTGAAGTCGGCGGAGAGACCGGATACGTCGTCCCCGGTCCCGTCATTTAGTCGGAGCAGGCTGCCGTTCACGTTGACGGTTACCGGGTCGTTCGCCGTGATCGTCGCGCCGCTGTAAGCCAGCGTGATTTCGACCGAGCGGTGATTGTCCAAGCCATGCATTTCCGCGGTCTGTGCAAGCAGCCGGCCGCTGGCGATGGTCAATCCCGCCGGCGCGCCCGACAGGGTGATCAGCGCAAGGCCGGTCGCACTGAGCCGGACTGCGGTAATGGGGATCTTGAATAATATCTCATCTTCTGTATCTTTAACAAGATCGTCGCGGTGAACATACCTGATCGCAGAGCGGGCAAGTTTTGACTCAATCGTCTCAATACCTCCACCTCCGGCCGCCAAGAACGTCGCGTTCTTGGGAATCAGCGTGATGGTCGCCCCGTTCAGGGAGCCTGCCTGTATCGTGGTAGGGTCGAGGGTCAGGGACGGAGTAGTTTGCGCCTGCGCGTCGGTGGCGAGGCCGGCCAGCAACGGCGCACCGAGCAACAGCGCGCCAGCGGCACGGCGCAGGCGGGCGGCGGCAGGGAAATGGGCGGAAGAAGCAGCGGGGCCGCTGGACGCGGCGCGCCGAGCAGCGGGGACGGACGATTCAGGCGGAGAGGAAAGGAGGCGAAACCAGCGCCGCCACACACCCGGCAGACTCATGGCGTTGCGGTCTGCGGTCTGCGGTCTGCGGTCTGCGGTCTGCGGTCTGCGGTCTGCGGTTAACATGATGCCGGTTGTGCCTGGTTTGTCAAGCGCTTTTTTGAGGTTTTTTTGTTTTACTTCAGTCAGCTACGATGGCCGAGGACAGCGGCAGGTCCAGCTTGGCCTCCACCCGGGCCAGCCGCTCGCGCACGTCCGCCAACCCGTTGGCCAGGGTGTCGATGCGCGCATCAAGCCGGTCGATACGAGTCTCCAGCCGGTCGATGCGCCCGCCCAGGTCAACGCGCAGGCCGTTGTACAACGTGAGCTGCAACCCGCCCAGGGCAACAAACAGGGCCAAGGCCGGCGCCCACTCTCTCAGTACTTGCATGATGCTGTCCTCATGGAGAAATTATAGCACAAGCTACGGTTGGCGGGTCAATCATTCAGTCGCTGGTCGCCCGGATCAATATCAAAGCACCCAGGCTGAGACACTTGAAACGGGACCCCGGTTAAAACAG
Source organism: Gammaproteobacteria bacterium (assembly GCA_009843675.1). GTDB lineage: Bacteria > Pseudomonadota > Gammaproteobacteria > Eutrophobiales > Eutrophobiaceae > JAAXHV01. Next base: position 1,269 of record VYCZ01000166.1, read on the forward strand.
AGACGTCAGCAGTGGCAGTATCTCCACCACGATAACCAGGCCCACCATCCATTTCAGCACCAATACATCCGCTTTGACCTCGGCCAGCTTCCGCTCCAGTTTGCCCTCGAACTCCAGCAGATTCTGTTTGGTAGCCAGATTGCTGTTCAGCAGGTGCACCTGCTCATCCGCCAACGCTTCGGCCTGCGCCTCGGTAAACCCCGTCTGCGTCAGACGTTTGACAAACCGGTGGGTATCAAATGCAATCGCTTCGCTCATGGCGGCATTATATAAGGGTGCAGTCGGTAGTGCAAACTGCTGCTACGGTAACCGGACAACCTCTCATGGCAGAGCATACTACGTTATTTTCAGGCGGACGCAAAAAGGGAGCGGTGGTAGTACTTTTCTGAATTTTTTCAGCCAGGTGAAACGATATGTGGTGTGCTTTGAAGAAACACTTAAAACAAGGACTTCAATACCGGTACTATCTCAACGACGATCACCAGGCCCACCATCCATTTCAGCAGCAACAGATCAGCTTCTATTTTGTTAAACCTTGCATCGTAGTTGGCAATGGCCTTGGCCGCTTCTGTCGCTTTCTCATCACTGACACCTGCTTCGAGAAAAGCATCATACACTTCTTTAACGATTGCGCTCACTGACAGTACCGATTAAAACCACATATGGGGCATTCTATATCTGATGAGGAAGAAAACATCACTCACTCACACGCGCGCTTTTTCAGTCAGCTACGATGGCCGAGGAGAGCGGCAGGTCCAGCTTGGCCTCTACCCGCGCCAGCCGTTCGCGCACGTCCGCCAACCCGTTGGCCAGGTTGTCGACGCGCGCTTCCAGCCGGTCGATGCGCCCGCCCAGGTCAACGCGCAGTCCGTTGTACAACGTAAGTTGCAGTCCGCCCAGGGCAATGAACAGGGCCAGGGCCGGCGCCCACTCTTTCAGTACTTGCATGACACTGTCCTCATGGAGAAATTATAGCACAAGCTACGGTTGGCGGGTCAATCATTTCACACTGCGTTTTTCACACTAACAACACTTGACCCTCACACTTTGTCTCAATAGCGATATGCGCACGTCGGAATGTAAATGCGAATCAAGCACCATTCCAAGCTTGACCCCCTCCCCGCTCAACCCCATACGAGGACAAGCTTTCACGGGGGCGGGAATAGCGGGTTGGTTGCTCTCTCACTTCCACAACATGCGTTTGAGCGTGTCGTCCCTGTTGATGAAGTGATGCTTCAGCGCCGCGCCCGCATGGCCGGCGGCCAGGAACAGGGTAGCGTATGCCAAATAGAAATGGACGTCGATGGCAAGCTCTCTCAGTTCCTCATCCACGTCCACGATCGCGGGTATCGCAAACCAGTTGAACAGTTGAATGGGCTTTCCCGCGGACGTGGAGATAAGGTACCCGCTTACGGGGATCAGCAACATCATTCCCCATAACAGGTAGTGCATTAACCTGGCTCCGGTCTTCTCCCAGGGTTGCAGGTCCGCTAACGGCCCCGGCACAGGCGTATAAACATGCCAGCCGAGCTTGACTATTGCCAGCGCCAACGCCAGGATGCCCAGTGACTTGTGGTAATGCAGTGAAGCGTTGTACCACTTATCATAGTAGGTCAGGTCCACCATGTACCAGCCCAGCCAGATCAGGCCGAGAATCAGGATGGCGATCAGCCAGTGCAGCAATCTGGTGAACAGGCCAAAACGCAGTCGGGTATTGGTAAATAACATGATTCAGCCCGTTTATCTGAATCCTGTCGCGCCGTTATTTCTGGCAGGTATCCCGACAACCCTCGATATACAGGTCCAGTTCCATCTCATCTGATTTGGGACCAAGATCATAAGTCATGCCGAAATCCGAGCGCCGCAGGGTCACGTTGCCTTCAAAACCGGCCCGGTAACCACCCCAGGGGTCATCCCCTTCGCCGATGAATTTCACGTCTATCGCTATAGGTTTGCTGACGCCATGCAAGGTCAATATCCCTTCCAGCGTGCCGCCGTTGGCATCGCCGTTATACTTCGTGCTTTTGAACGTCGCTTCCGGGTATTCTTCCACATTCAGAAAATCCGCTTCGCGCAAGTGCTTGTCCCGCTCCGCGTGGTTCGAATCGATACTGGCCGTGTTGATCGTCACATTGATGGACGATGCCTCCGGCTGGTCCTTATCCCAGTTGAATGAGCCACTGAAATCGTTAAAACGCCCTGTCAATACGCTGTAACCCAGGTGATAGATCCGGAACTGTATGGCTGCATGCATACCGGGAATATCGATCTCGTATTCGGCTGCAACGGCACCCTTGCCGAATACTGTCAAGGTGGATGCAAGCAGGGCGATATTTATAATACGTTGTAATGTCATGGAGTGTCTCCTTAATATCCTGGTCTCATTTGGGACTGTCGATTATAAATGATGTGGGGTCAGGCAACCACCCCGCCCCAGTGTTCGGCGATATGCCGGGCGGAACGTAACGACACGGCATGCGCCGTGAAGGTCGAGTTGACGCTGGAACTGGTAGGAAAGACGCTGGGACCGCCGATGATCACATTGGGCACGTCGTGCAGTTGCGCGTACTCGTTGGTCACCGAAGATTTCCTGTCATTCCCCATGATGGTGCCGCCCATAATATGCTGCCCGCCCGGAGGACTGTGCCAGGCTTCCGTAGCCCCGGCTGCCTTGAAAATCTCCACGCCCAAATCAGCTGTTTGCCGCCAGAGGTTGCGCGCATAGTCATCCAGGTTGAAGTTCACCCGCGCCAGGCGCATGCCGAACCTGTCCTTGCTGCCGGCAAGCTCGATACGATTGGTTTCATGGGGCAGGCATTCGCACACCCCGACCATGGCGCCCAGGTGGCGGCTGCCCCGTTCGACAAACTCATGCAGGTCATTTCCGAACAGGTCGACCCGGCTCATGGCGATGCCCAGCAGGTCGTTGGGCTTGGTGCCCAGGCCGATTTCCCATTGCCTGCTACCGTAGATATCTCCGCTTTTTTCCTTCTCAAAACCATCCTGGCTGAATAACTGGCCGCCGGTCACACCGTAGTAGCAGCGCGTCTCTTCCCTGAACATTCCGAAGACGTTGACCGCAGGATGGGACATCAGGTAGCGGCCCAGCGTGCCGCTGGAATTGCCCAGGCCGCCGGCATGCGAGTCGGTGGCCGAGTTCAGCAGGATGCGGGAGTTCTCGACGGTAAACGCGGCGAGGACGACCGCGTCCGCCGCTTGTTCATGACGCTCCCCGGCCTTGTCGTAGTACTCGACCCCGGTGGCTTTCATTCCCTTCCGGTCCGTGAGCACACGGGTAACATAACTGTCGGCCTGCATTACGGCCCCGGCCTTTACCGCCCTGGGAAGGTATTCGACCAGGGGATTGGCAAGTGCTCCGGTTGGGCATCCCGCGTCACACCAGCTGTCATAGATACAGGCCGGCCTCCCCTTGTATTCCCGGGACAGGATGGCGACAGGGATGGGCGAGGTGCGCAGGTCCAGTTCGGTGAACCCGCGGGCCAGGATCTCCCCGTGTTCGAACACCGGCAGAGGTGGCAACGGGTAAGGCGCGCCCGGCGGCCGCCAGATTTCCTTTTCCGCATCGCCGGACATGCCCACGTCTTCCTGCACCTGGTCGTACCAGGGGCGGAGTTGTTCATACTCCAGCGGCCAGTCCAGTCCCTTTCCGTAGAGCGTATGTTCCTGCATGTCATCTTCATGGTACCTGGGCCACACGGCATAGTGGTGCATCGCCGCGCCGCCGTAGCCGTGACCGGCATTGAAGTTGTACCAGATGCTGTCCTTACCCTCCTCAACTACGTGGGGCGCTCCCCCTTTCAGGCGCCTGGCCCAGATTTGCGAGCTGTATAAATCGGTGAGTTTTCGGTCCGTGCCTTTCTCCAGCACCAGCACACTTTTGCCGGCTTCCGCGAAGATCGCCGCATAGACACTACCGGCGGCACCACTGCCGACGATGACGACGTCCACTTTTTCCGGCTGTCTCATATCACCAGGCCTCGGGCGGTTCGATATGCGCCAGGTAGGGAATACCCAAGTCCGCAAAACCTTCCATGGTGCCATACACCACGTCCACTGCATCATTGCGCAGCGCGTGATAGACCAGCGGCGGCGGCGGGCCGATCCAGCCCGGTACGTTTCCGTCCCGGAGGGATTCGATCAGTGATACCGCGCCGGCCTGATCGAGTTCAACGATACTCTTGCCATATACCGTCTCGCTCACCCGGCTTAATTCCGCCAGCGCCGACCGGTAGAAGTCCGGGAAGGGCTGTTCCAGTTCGAAACACTTGATGAACAGCATGCTGTCGGCGGGGTCGAGCGACAACTGGCTGTCCACAAAATGCGCAACGCCGTTTCCCCTGGCGCCGGACAACAAATGCTCACAGATTGCTTCCAGGGTATCGACTTCCTCCCGGTTCAGGACTGAAAAGGGAATGTCCCCTGCATAAGCCTCGCGCGGGGTCAGCAGCATCGCCCTGCCCGCCACGGTAAAGGTGACGGCAAGGCCTGACTGCCTGATGAAGTTTCGACGACTAATGGACATCTTCAACAATATATCAAAAATGGCGCGCCCCGAGAGATATAACTAACGGCTCAATAGTTCCAGCACGTTCTGCACGAAGAAGAAACCATAGAACAGGGCGGTACAGCCGACCAGTCCCCGCGCCCACCAGGGGCTTCTGACGGCCCGGGGCAGGGCCTTGTGGTTGAGCAACAGGATATGAATGGCGCTGACGACCAGGATAAACCCGGCGACGTTGGAGGAAATCAGCACCAACGCCCTGGGCTGGGCCAGGGTGATGGCGATGCATCCCCACAGCACGAAGGCGCCCAGCAGGCAATAATACAGGCGCCGTATGTCGTTGCCGGCCAGCCGCCTGACGCGCCCACTCATGCTCCAGACAAGGTCGGTATTGACACGCGCCATCATGTCGATAGTGACCAACTGGCTGCCGAACAGTATCCAGAAGCCGTTTACCAGGGTAACGAAACCCAGTAATTCACCTCCCTCACGGGCAAGATATTCGGCCTGGAACGCGCCTATGGCGAGACCGCTCAATTCCGTCCCCGCGGGAACGACATGCGCCGCCAGGATACAGTTCAGAAACATCCCGACAAAACAGCCCGCGGCCCAGACCAGTACCTGGTCACAGCGCACATACTGCCACCATACCCGCCAGCGCGCCATGTTGGTCTCGTTCGCAGGAAAGACACTGCCGACGGGTGATACCACCACCTTCCTGCCGCCGATCAGGGTCGGGATGTATCCGACCTCGCGCCCCATGCCTATT
>VYCZ01000327.1:0-6041 GCA_009843675.1 Gammaproteobacteria bacterium
CCGGATGCCCGGCCCATTATCGAGGCTATTGTAGATGACAACCCGGCTGCGGTTGTGAATGATTCACCAGGTATGGTGAAAATTGACTGCCCCAAACGACTGGTGATCCGGCGCGAAACCGTGGAAGAGAAACTCGGCGGGGAATTCAACCTGCAGGACATCCACCTCACGCTGATATCCCTGGCCGGGAATATTGAAGAAGACGAGGATGAATTTGTTTTACAGTGGAATATCTAATCGAAGACAAGGGGACGGATTTCAAGTCCGTCCCCATAGATTTAAGAGGTATACAAGATGGCAGACAAGCCCAGACGCCTTACCCTGACCCGGAAGTACCAGCTCATGACCCGAGGTCTGGACTGGGAAACCACCTACCAGTCCATGGATGACGTGTTTCCTTATGACAAGTACGAAGGCATAAAGATCAAGGACTGGGACAAGTGGCAGGACCCGTTCCGTCTCACCATGGACGCCTACTGGAAATACCAGGCGGAGAAAGAAAGGAAGCTGTACGCCATACTGGATGGTTTTGCGCAGAACAACAGCCAGTTGAATATATCCGATGCACGGTACATGAATGCGGTTAAGATCTGGATGCAGGGTGTTACGCCACTGGAGTACGCCGCTTTCCGCGGCTTCGCCATGCTTGGCCGCGGTTTTCGCGGCGCCGGCGCCCGTGTAGCCTGCCAGTTCCAGTCCATCGACGAAATGCGCCACTACCAGACGCAGATGCATGCCTTCAGCCATTACAACAAGTACTTCAACGGCTTCCGGCAGTTTGCAAGGATCCGCGATCGGGCCTGGTACCTGTCCATACCCAAGAGTTATTTTGAAGATGCGGTGACCGCCGGTCCGTTTGAGTTGATCACCGCCATTTCATTTTCCTTTGAATACGTATTGACCAACCTGCTGTTCATGCCGTTCGTGTCCGGCGCCGCCTACAACGGCGATATGGCGACGACCACTTTCGGTTTCTCGGCCCAGTCCGATGAGTCGCGCCACATGACCCTGGGGCTCGAGGTCATCAAGTTCATGCTGGAACAGGACGAAGGTAACCTGCCCATCGTCCAGCAATGGCTGGATAAATGGTTCTGGCGCGGTTACCGGCTGCTGGGACTGGTGGGTACCATGATGGACTACATGCTGCCCAAGAAGGTGATGTCCTGGCGCCAGGCCTGGGAGATTTACTGGGAAGAGAGCGGGATGGCGCTGTTCAATGACCTGGCCCGCTATGGTTTAAGGCCGCCGAAGTATCATGAGGTGGCGACCAAGGAGAAATACCGTATCACCCACGAGTTCTGGTGCACCATTTACCAGTTTTCCCATGCCACGGCCCTGTATACCTGGATACCGACCGAGGAGGAACTGGACTGGTTTTCTGCCGAGTACGGTGAACTGTTCGACACCGTGTACCGTCCGCGCTATGAATACTGGAAAGAATTGGACGATAAGGGTGAACGCTTCTTCCAGAAACGCCTGCCGGTCGTGTGCAACGTCTGCCAGATCCCGATTTTCCACACCATGCCCGATGACCCGCTGATGAACTGCTGCCTGGTATCGGAATACAAGGGTACCAAGCACCAGATGTGCTCCCAGGGCTGCAAGGATATATTCGACCGGGAACCGGAGAAATATTGCCAGGCCTATATCCCTCCTCAGCAGATTTACCAGGGGAATTGCGGCGGCGCCACCCTGGAAGCCTATAGAAAGTGGTTGCACATCAAGGACGAGGAAACCGGGGAGTACTACGGGTCTGAAGATCACATCATGTGGGAAGGCTGGAAAGCCCAGGCAGGTAAACCGGCCGACGTGCCCGCCTGATGGAACAGGCTCAGCGCGTATACCAGAGGAGGTGAACCTGCATGCCGGTGAAGTTTGTCGGTGATTCGTACGATTTCCCCTGCGCCAACCAGGTGGAAAATTACGGCGGCGATATCAACGTATACGTGGTCTGGGACCACCACCTGATCTACTGCGCGCCCAATACCTACCGTTTGCCTCCGGACATGAAATTCCGGGATTTCCTGGAACAGGTGTTTGCCCCCGATTATCCCCAGCATCCCGACACTGATAAGGTGGATTGGGACAAGGGCGTCTGGCAACTGGAGAATGAACCCTGGCAGCCCGACCTGGATAAATCCTTTAGCGAAAACGGCATAGCACACAATTCATTCATCCGGGTAACCACCCCCGGGCTCGAGGGCATGCACGGAGTGGGTAACTAGGCGTTTAGATACGCTCGTGTCCTACCAGGCGACCATAGAACCTCTTGGGGAAACGATAGAGGTCGAGGACGATCAGAAACTGCTCGATGCGGCGTTGCGCGCCGGAATCTGGTTGCCTTATGCCTGCAATCACGGCGTGTGCGGCACCTGCAAGGTGGAGGTGCTGGAAGGCGAAGTCGAGCATAACGAGGCGTCGGCATTCGCCCTGATGGATATTGAACGGGACGAAGGCAAGACCCTGGCCTGTTGCGCAACCTTGATGTCGGATATCGTCATAGAGGCGGATATCGAGGAAGAAGAGGACGCGCAGCACCTGCCGGTGGAGGATTACACGGGAACGGTCGTCCGGATGGAGGACCTGACTCCCACGGTAAAAGGCATCTGGCTGGAAGTGCCGGGCGCCGGCATCGAGTTCCAGGCCGGCCAGTACCTTAACCTCAACGTTCCCGGCGTGGATATTCCCCGGGCCTTTTCCCTGGCCAATTCGCCTTCGGAGCGTAACATTATCGAACTGAACGTGCGTCACGTTAACGGCGGGCAGGCGACCACGTACCTGCATGAACAACTCAAACCGGGAGACGAACTCAGCTTCACCGCGCCGCTGGGCCGTTTTTTCGTACGCAAATCCGCGCCGGAACCAGCGCTGTTCCTGGCCGGGGGATCCGGCCTGTCCAGCCCGAAATCCATGATCCTGGACCTGCTGGAGACCGGGGATGAACGCGACATCACCCTGGTTTACGGCGCGCGTAACCAGGCTGAACTGTATTATTACGACCTGTTCCGGGAACTTGCCGGGCAGCATGATAATTTTCATTACCTGACTGCCTTGTCAGAACCTGCAGAAACAGATGACTGGGACGGGCCGCGCTGTTTTGTGCACGAGCTTGCCGTACAGAATTTCGACAAGCGCTTCGAAGGTCACAAGGCCTACCTGTGCGGTCCGCCGCCCATGGTAGACAGTTGCATCACCAGCCTGATGCGGGGGCGCCTGTTCGAGGAACACATCTTCATGGAGAACTTTTTTACTGCGGCGGACAGTGAAAAGCCGGCCCGGCGCAGCGCCCTGTTCAAAAAGTTCTGAAAAATGGTTGAATCGTATAAATTCGCCGGCTCTGCGTGTGCTCAATGTTAAAAAAATTTATAATTGTCATCGAAGACACAGGTGAGGAATTCACCTGCACGCCGGAGCGTAATGTTCTCAAGGCCATGGAACAGCTCGGCAGAAAAGGCATCCCGGTAGGCTGCCGGGGCGGCGGCTGCGGAGTGTGCCGGGTGCAGGTTGTTGGTAATGGGCTTTACCGTACTGGTAAAATGAGCCGGGAGCAGGTGCCCGCCGAGGACGAAGAGAAAGGCATTTGCCTGGCGTGCAAGTTGTTCCCCGAGGGTGATCTGAACTTGAAAGTCCTTGGGAAATGGCAAAATATCTTTTTAAATGGTACACAACTACAGAAATAGACCGAGGAGGAGAAGACAATGTCATTTACAGGTGTGATGCGTCCCGGCCATGCGGCAATCCGTGTAATGGATATGGATGAATCAGTCACTTACTACACGGAGCGGCTGGGTTTGATTAAAACTGACGAGGATGACCAGGGCAGGGTCTATCTCAAGGCATGGGATGAACTGGACTGTTTTTCCATTGTGCTCAGAGAAGCTGATGCGCCCGGAATCGATTACACCGGTTACAAGACCTACTCCAGGGCAGACATGGACGATCTCGTGAAAAAGCTGGAAGACTACGGTATCGATATCGAATGGATTGCGGATGGTGAACTCAACAATTGCGGTGAGCGGGCGCGTTTCCAGACCCCGTCCGGCCACTCCTTTGAATTGTATGCGGATAAAAAACAGATAGGCGACGGACTGGGCCGGGTGAACCCCAACCCCTGGCCGGAAGGACTGAAAGGCATGCAGGTGTACCGGTTCGACCACGTGCTGTTGTACGGTCCGAAGATTATCGAAACGACGAAAATTTTCACCGACGTGCTCGGGTTCGACCTGACCGAGCGGGTGTTGTCGCCGGAAGGTGAAATGAACGTATCCTTCGTTTCCTGTTCCAACAAGGCCCATGACCTGGCCTTTGTCGAATACCCGGAGCCGAACAAGCTGCATCACGTATCGTTCATGCTGATGACCTGGGAAGAGGTGTTGCGGGCTGCCGACCTCATGAGCATGCACGACATTTCCATCGATATCGGCCCAACCCGTCACGGTATTACCCGGGGCCGCACTATTTACTTCTTCGACCCTTCAGGCAATCGCAATGAAGTGTTCTGCGGCGATTACACCTGGTATCCCGACCGGGAACCGATCACCTGGACGGCGGAAGAACTCGGCAGGGCCATCTTCTACCATGACAGGAGATTGAACGAGAATTTCCTGACGGTCGTGACCTGAAGATAGCTTCGCGAAGAATATCTGTTCCGGATGATGAAATTGAAATTTCAGCCGTCCGCGCGCGCGGTGCGGGGGGACAGAACGTCAACAAGGTCTCGACGGCGATACATCTCCGCTTCGACGTCCGCGCCTCGTCGCTCCCGGAATTGTATAAACAGCGCCTGTTGAGACTCAGGGACCGCCGCATCAGCAAGGACGGCGTAGTAATCATCAAGGCAGGCAAGTACCGGACCCAGGAAAAGAACCGGGCCGATGCCCTGCAGCGCCTGCAGGAATTAATCAGGAGTGTTACCGTAACCAGGAAGATCAGGCGCCCGACCGCGCCCACCGAAAGCTCCCGGCAGAGGCGACTGGACAGCAAAACCCGGCGCGGTCGGATTAAGTCCCTGCGCGGCAGAGTAACGGAAGAATGAGTTCACAGCCCGTCATTCCCGTATACTACTATCCTGCATATATCTTCCGGAGACAGCTATGAAACAGCCATTGCTTGGCCTGGTCACACTGCTGCTGGTTATCATCATCTCACTTGGGATCATCAGCTTGTTTGAAGAAGCTACCTTCAGTACCTGGGTCGCTTTTCTGTTCATGTGCTGCGTGCCTGCACAAATAGTATTCGCACTGGTATGGCATTGCTCCATACCGGATGCGGTGGGAAAGCTGATACAACCGGGCAGGGGAATAGCTTTCACTGCACTGACAGCCGCGCTCGGAATGGTTATTGCCGTATTGACTTATTACCTGGTCGGTAAAGGACATGGCATCACGCCCATGCTGCTGATGTATACCATACTGACCGTCGTGGTGACGTTCTGGTTCGCTGTTTTATGGCAGTGCTGGCCTGTTACGCTGTTCACTAACAATCCCCTTGTTGTTGGCGCCAGTGTTCTGCTGGTAGCCTACCTGGGAGCATATATTGTCTTTGTAACACTCTTTGATTTCTCGTTCCTTCAGGGCGCACCGGTTTATTTCCCAGACGCCGACCCGGGTGGCATGTTCATGGCCTGGGTCCCGATGAGTTTTGCCGTGACCACGGTGGCAATGATTTTAACCCTGGTGTTGTTTGATTTCTGGCCGGTGGCCGGCATCTCGAAGCCCGGTGTCAAGGTGTTCGCTGCGACGGGTGTTGTTGTGCTGCTGGCTGCCGCAGTGTATTACCTTGGAGTATGCCTTGCAGGCATGGACAAGGTCCGGTATATGTCACTGGTGCCGGTTTCCTACATCTTCGGCATATTCCTGCCGCTGAGCCTGATGCAGGGGAGCTTGTTTCCCGAACTGAAACAACCGTTTAAAGGCCTGGCGTTGACGGTTTTCTGTGCCGTTACGGCCGTCATCCTGCAGCAATTGTACCTGTTCCTGGGGCCGGTCGTATCCGGGCCGCTAGCCGCCGGGCCGGAAGGCCATTACCAGGAAGAATTGTGG
>VYCZ01000327.1:6051-6519 GCA_009843675.1 Gammaproteobacteria bacterium
ACGTTTCCGGTCCTGGTCGTTGTCACGGATTATTTTGGGTTCTGGCCTTTGAAGAAAGGATGAGGGTTGCCGTATGTTTTTATCACTCTTAGGCGTCACGTTTGTCGTGTCGTTTGTAGTCTGCTTCATTATTGCGAGACTGTTCACCAGACCCATCGACAGTGTCCTGGAACGAATAGTCGCCGATGAGATTGCCTATGCGTGGACAAGATACCTGCAATTCGCCATCTACGTTGTGGGAATATCCGGTGGCGTGGAGATTCACTACCTGGAGCGCTTCATTCGCACGGCAACGGAAGAGTTCACCCCGCCGGCACTGACCGCAGAGCGCTGGATACTGGAAATCTACCGGGCAGTCATCGAGACCTTACAGTCCATCGCCATTATGCTGCTTATATTTTTCATTTTTGGCCTGATTGGGTATGTCATCGTCCGTGTCTGCGAATTACGGGGCGGGAAGGGCGTTTG
>VYCZ01000455.1:0-1777 GCA_009843675.1 Gammaproteobacteria bacterium
TCATTGCCGGAAGATGCGGAGATCTGCGGCTGTAACGGCCTAACAAAAGGCGTTATCAGAAAAGCCATTGATGAGAAGAACCTGAGTACGCTGGAAGAAGTGCGTGCCTGCACCAGGGCATCCGCGTCCTGCGGGTCCTGCACTGGCCTGGTGGAACAACTGCTGCTGCTGAGGCTCGGCGATTCGTACCAACCCGCAGAGGTGAAACCCCTGTGCGGATGCACAGAGTTAAGCCATTCGGACGTGCGCCGGCTCATCAGCGCGCACAACCTCAAGACCATTCCCGAGCTCATGCAGGCACTGGAGTGGAAGAGTTCCGGCGGTTGCGCCAAATGCCGGCCCGCCCTGAACTACTACCTGCTGGCTGCCTGGCCGGGTGAATACGTTGACGACAACCAGTCCCGTTTTATCAATGAGCGGGTACATGCAAACATACAGAAGGACGGGACCTATTCCGTGGTGCCGAGAATGTGGGGGGGAGTCACTTCAGCGGCAGAACTGCGGGCCATCGCCGACGTGGTCGACAAGTTCAATATCCCGACGGTCAAGGTAACGGGCGGCCAGCGCATCGATATGCTCGGCATCGACAAGGAAGAGCTGCCCGCGGTCTGGGCGGACCTGAACGAGGCCGGACTGGTGTCCGGGCACGCCTATGGCAAAGCGATTAGAACAGTAAAAACCTGTGTGGGCAAGGAGTGGTGCCGTTTCGGCGCCCAGGATTCGACCAGGCTGGGGATCCGGCTGGAAAAGTTTCTGTGGGGGTCCTGGACCCCGGCAAAGGTTAAAATGGCGGTGTCCGGGTGCCCGAGAAACTGTGCTGAGGCGACTTGCAAGGATGTGGGTGTCGTATGCGTGGAATCCGGGTATGACATCCATTTCGCCGGCGCTGCGGGTATGGAAGTGAGGGAAACCGAATTGCTGGGACATGTCGATAATGAAGATGACGCGATAGAAATGGTGGCTGCCGTCATACAACTGTACCGGGAACAGGGACATTACCTGGAAAGAATCCACAAGTGGGCACGGCGCGTGGGTGTGGATTCGATCAGGGATGCGGTCGTCGATGATGCGGCCAACCGCAAGGCATTGTATGCAAGATTTGTCTATGCGCAGAAATTTTACCAGGTCGATCCCTGGGAAGAACGGGTCAGAGGCCATGACCGACATGAGTTTGCCCCGCTCAAGCAACTCGGCACGGGGGAGTTGGCCTGATGTCTTCCCACGCCTGGGCCAGCATCGGCAATGTGACCGATATACCGGTTGCCGGCGCGCGCCTCGTCATTTCACCGGGTTGCAGGATCGCGGTCTTCCGGACTGAGGACAATCAAATCTTCGCCCTGGAAGACCGCTGCCCACATCGCGGCGGCCCCATCAGCCAGGGCATCGTCCACGGCACGCAGGTCACCTGTCCGCTGCATAACCTGGTCATCGACCTCGAAAACGGGCAGGCGCAGGAGACAGGCGCTGCACCGGTGCGCACCGTGCCAGTCCGAATGGGGGAGGGCGGTGAAATACTGCTGGATGCCCGGTGTTTTTGGTAGCGCTTGTCTGTTGTATTTTCGAGATCTTGGAACTTCTTCTTGCTGTTGCAGGGTGGCCATGGTCTAAAATAACCCCATGCGGTCAAGCATATCCCGCTTCCATGCATTGAACTCTTCCATGCTGACACCATACCGATTCAGGCCCATTGCGTCCAGGCTCAGAGCAATTCGGGACACCCATAATAATGTGCCCCTGCCGGACAGGTATTTCACTGGATTCCCGCGCAAGAGGGAAT
>VYCZ01000455.1:1787-6496 GCA_009843675.1 Gammaproteobacteria bacterium
AGGGAATCCAGTGAAGCGACAGGTCGCTCCCGCTTGCGCGGGGGCAGGCTCCGGCGACATTACCTTATTTGCCGGCAGAGAAAGTCAAGCCGCCGGCTTCGGCATCCACATAAATGGTATCCGTATTGTGAAATTTCCCCGCCAGCAGTTGCTTTGCCAGCGGAGTTTCCAGGTGGGTCTGCACCGCCCGTTTCAGCGGGCGGGCGCCATAGACGGGGTCGTAGCCGATGTTGGCCAGGGTCTCTTTTGCCTTGTCCGAGAGGGTGATATCGATACCCTGCTCGGCCAGGCGCTGTTTCAGCCGGTAGACCTGGATATCGGTGATGGCGCTGAGGTGTTCGCGCGTCAGGGCGTGGAACACCACCAGGTCGTCGATCCGGTTGAGGAATTCCGGCCGGAAATACGCGGATACGATTTCCAGCACCGTAGCCTTCATGGTCTCGTAATCCGCCTCGCCGGACTGTTCCCGGATGCGGTCCGAGCCCAGGTTCGAGGTCATGATGATGACGCTGTTGCGGAAGTCGACCGTCCTGCCCTGGCCGTCGGTCAGGCGTCCGTCGTCCAGCACCTGCAACAGCACGTTGAATACGTCGGGATGGGCTTTTTCCACCTCGTCCAGCAGCACCAGGCTGTACGGCCTGCGCCGCACCTGTTCGGTAAGCTGGCCGCCCTCGTCATAACCGACGTAGCCCGGCGGCGCGCCGATGAGCCTGGACACCGAGTGCTTCTCCATGTATTCGGACATGTCGATGCGGACGATGGCGTCCTCGCTGTCGAACAGGAAATCCGCCAGCGACTTGCACAATTCCGTCTTGCCCACGCCGGTGGGTCCGAGGAACAGGAACGAGCCGTTGGGCCGGTCCGGGTCGGACAGGCCGGCGCGGGCGCGCCGTATGGCGTCCGCGACCGCGACAATCGCCTCATCCTGGCCGATGACCCGGCACTGCAACGCCTCCTCCATCTGCAACAGCTTGTCCCTTTCACCCTGCAGCATCCTGGCGACGGGTATGCCCGTCCACCTGGAGACGACTTCCGCTATCTCGTTTTCCGTTACCTTGTTGCGCAGCAGTTGGAGCGGTTCTGCCTCGGCCCGGTCGGCGTTTTCCAGTTGTTTCTCCATTTCCGGGATGATGCCGTATTGCAGTTCCGACATCCGGTTGAGATCGCCGGCCCGTTGCGCCGCCTCGAACTCCATGCGCGCCTGCTCCAGCTTCTCCTTGATCTCATGCGCGCCCTGCAGCGCCGCTTTTTCCCCTTTCCAGATCTCTTCCAGGTCGGCGAACTCCCGTTCAACATGGCTGATGTCGCTTTCCAGGTTCGCCAGGCGCTGTTTCGACGCCTCGTCGGTTTCCTTCTTCAGGGCCTCGCGTTCGATCTTCATCTGGATAAGACGCCGTTCCAGCCGGTCCATCGCCTCCGGCTTGGAATCGATCTCAATGCTGATGCGGCTTGCTGCCTCGTCGATCAGGTCGATGGCCTTGTCGGGCAACTGCCTGTCGGTGATGTAGCGCTGCCCCAGCGTCGCCGCGGAGATGATCGCGGGGTCGGTAATCTGCACGTTGTGGTGCACTTCATAACGCTCTTTCAGGCCGCGCAGGATGGCAATGGTGTCGTTCACGCCCGGTTCGTCGATAAACACTTTCTGGAAACGCCGTTCCAGCGCCGCGTCCTTTTCGATGTTCTGGCGGTATTCGTCCAGGGTCGTGGCGCCTATACAGTGCAACTCGCCCCTGGCCAGGGCGGGTTTCAGCATGTTGCCGGCGTCCATGGCCCCTTCCGCCTTGCCGGCGCCGACCATGGTGTGCACCTCATCGATGAACAGGATGATGCCGCCTTCCTGTTTCTTCAGGTCGTTGAGCACCGCTTTCAGGCGCTCCTCGAACTCGCCGCGGAACTTTGCCCCGGCGATGAGCGCGCCCATGTCCAGCGCCAGCACGCGCCGGCCTTTCAGCGAATCGGGCACCTCGCCATTGACGACCCGTTGCGCCAGGCCCTCGACGATGGCCGTCTTGCCCACGCCGGGCTCGCCGATGAGCACGGGGTTGTTCTTGGTGCGCCGTTGCAGTACCTGGATGGTGCGGCGGATCTCCTCGTCCCGGCCGATGACCGGGTCCAGTTTCCCCTGCATGGCCTGGCCGGTCAGGTCGATGGTGTACTTGTCCAGCGCTCCGCGGTTGTCTTCGCTGTTTGGGTCGCTGACATTTTCCCCGCCGCGGATTTTGCCGATGGCGGCTTCGATACGGCGTTTCTCCGCGCCGCATTCACGCATGAGTTTGCCGAGTTCCGACTTGTCGCCGGCCGCGGCCAGGGAGAACAGTTCACTGGATATATATTGATCCTTGCGCTCCTGCGCGTGCTTGTCGGTGAGGTTGAGCAGCCGGTCCAGGTCCTTCGATATGTATATTTCCCCGTTATGGCCCTGCACCCGGGGCAGGTTTTCCGTGGACCGGCTTATCCCGCGCCGCAACCGGTCAACGTCCACCCCGGCCAGGCCCAACAGGTTGGCGGTGGAACCCCCTTCCTGGTCCAGCAGCGCCGCCATGAGGTGCAGCGGTTCGATAAACTGGTTATCGCGCCCCAGCGCCAGGCTCTGGGCGTCTCCCAGGGCCTGCTGGAATTTGCTGGTCAATCGGTCTGTGCGCATTGCCTGGTCTCGTAGTGTTCAGTGAGCGATAATGTTTAGATATGGGCATCCTGCGATGATTCAAGGGGACGACGCCTTCCAAATAAGGGTCGCCATGCGGCCGGTCACGCCGTCCCGACGGTAGGAGTAGAACAGGTCCTTATGTGCGTAGGTGCATTGGTTGCAGTCGTAGACCTGTGTTACGCCCAGTTGTTGCAATTCCGCCTTCATCAGTCCGGCCAGGTCCAGGTACCAGTGGTCCGGGCGGCCCGGACGGATTGCGGCCCGGGTCTCCGGCCATATCGATGCGCAGGCCGAGACCACGTCGGCGCCTACCTCGTAGTTTTCCTGCCTGATATGGGGGCCGATCCAGGCCAGCAGGTCCCGCGGCGCGGCGTCGAACATGGACACGCCGGAATTGATTACCCTGCCGCACAGGCCGCGCCAGCCGATGTGCAGCGCCGCGATCCCGGTCCCCGCGGTGTCGCAGAGCAGCAACGGGACGCAGTCGGCGGTCAGCACTGCGCACACTTCCCCGGGGGCCTCCGCGTATGCGCCATCTGCGGGGATGCCCGCGCTTGCGCCGGCCGCCGGCCGATTCTGCTTCACCCTGATTACCCTGCTGCTGTGCTGTTGCTGCAACCAGGCAGGCTCCACAGGCAGGTTCAGGCGCGCCCTCAGTTGCCAGCGGTTCCCGGCCACGGCCTCAGGCCGGTCGCCCACGTGCCCGGCAAGGTTGAAACTGTCGAACGGGTCGCGGCTGGCGCCGTTCAGCCGGGTTGTGGTGCCGGCATGGACATGCGCCGGCGCCGGCCAGCCGGCAGGGACCCAGTCAGTCATGGGACAGCCGGTCCAGGAGTTCCGCCATGTCCGCGGCGAGGGGCGCTTCCAGTTCCAGGGATTCCCCGGTCACGGGGTGCCGCAATTCGAGCCGGAGCGCGTGCAGCGCCTGCCGGGGAAACGCGGCCAGCGCTTCCCTGAGCGCGGCGGATACGTTTTTTGCATAGCGCTTTCTCCCCCCGTATACCGGGTCGCCGATGACGGGATGGCCCAGGTGTGCCATGTGGACCCGTATCTGGTGGGTGCGCCCCGTCTCCAGCCGCACCCGGGTGTCCGTGCAGGCGGGATATTTCCGTAGCACCCGGTAATGGGTCGTTGCAGGTTTCCCCTTTTCAGTCACGGCCATGCGCGTGCGCAGGGTCGGGTGCCTGCCTATCGGTGCGCTTACGGTTCCGCCGCTGATCAGTGTGCCCCGGACGATGGCCCGGTATTCCCGGGTGATGTTCCTGTCCTGCAGGTCCCGGACCAGCCGGGTGTGGGATTCCGGCGTCTTCGCGACCACCATGATGCCCGAGGTGTCCTTGTCCAGCCGTTGCACTATGCCTGCTCTCGGAACCTTCGCCAGTTGCGGCGCGTAGTACAGCAGGGCGTTGACCAGGGTGCGGTCGGGGTTGCCGGCGCCGGGATGCACGACGATGCCCGGCATCTTGTTGACTGCCAGGATGGCATCATCCTCGAAGACGACGTCGATGGGGATTTCCTGTTCGATCCAGTTATCGTTATGGTCGTCCAGGGTTGCACTTACCTTGATGGATTGGCCGCCATGGACGGTATCCCTCTGCTTCAATCCGGCGCCGTCCACGGTGACAAAACCGTTCCTGATCCATGCCTGCAGGCGGGAGCGGGAATGGCGCGGGCACATCAGGGCCAGTACCTGGTCCAGCCGTTTGCCGGCATGTTGTTCCGGCACGATTACGGTAAACTCTTCCTGTTGCATTTCAGGTTAAAATATCATCTGTGGATAAACATGTTAAATTTATTGCCCAGTGCGTCATTCTCGGACTGGCCGGCGCGTTTGTGTTGCTGTACCTGTTCCCCGGTCTGTATCCGGCCCGGGACGACAGCGCCGCCGAGCGTGGCCGGGAGGGTATCGTCTCCTACAGCGAGGCGGTAGCCGGGGTGGCGCCGGCGGTGGTCAACGTCTATGCCACGCACATCAAGCGGCGCGCGATTCACCCCCTGTTTCACGACCACTTGTTCAGCAGTGTTTTTGGTCCCCGCGTTCCGGCCGAGCAGCGCTACAGCA
>VYCZ01000219.1 GCA_009843675.1 Gammaproteobacteria bacterium
AGTATAAGCCATGGGTTTCAGTCACCCTCTTGATTAAAAATATCGGAACCTGTTTCGGAAAATTTTACAACTCCTTAATGTTAACATCCGTAACGAATCATGGAAAACCGTATTAAACCATGATACACGCGAACAGGGCATGTATTGACCGGCCTCATACTGTCAGGTAAATTGGACGGGCATTCAGAAAGTGGGGGAGAGTTGATATGAAGCGCATTATTCCCGGCTGTTCCGCCAGAGTCAGCCTTGTTCCCGTCTTGTTGTTCATCATTTTTCCCTGCCAGACGGCGCTTGCCCAGAGCGGTCTGCTTGAGGAAGTCATCGTCACCGCGCAGAAACGCGAGCAGTCCATCCAGGATGTCGGCATTTCCATCACGGCAATCAGCTGGGAACAGATGGAAGCCCTGGGAATTGCCAACAGCATCGAGATAGCCCGCTATTCACCTGGAGTCTCCATGTCCGGTGGCGGCGGCGACCAGCGCAACGAGTTTACCATCCGCGGCGCGACCCAGAACGATTTCGCCGACCATGCCGAGGCACCCAATGCCATGTACGTGGACGAAGTTTACCAGGCGGCCCAGCAGGCCCAGTTGTTCGCCAACTTCGATATGCAGCGGGTGGAAATCCTGAAAGGCCCGCAAGGCACCCTGTTCGGCCGCAACGCGACCGGTGGCCTGATCCACTTCGTTACCAATAAGCCCTCGCAGGAATCCGAAGCGTTCGCTGACCTGACCTACGGTTCCTATGATACGGTCAGGGCGGAAGGCGCAGTAAGCGGCGGCCTGTCGGAAACCCTGTCGGCCAGGCTTTCCGGGGTCTTCATCTACCATGACGATCTCATCGACAACCCGTTCACCCCGGAAGACATGCCGCCGGTACCCGGCCTGCTGCAGGCCGTCGGCCGGCCCGCGACATTCAACCCCGATGTAGACGCACATGACAAGTACGGCGAGGAGACCTGGGGTTTGCGCGGCCAGTTGTTGTTCGAACCCAATGAGGACGTGGAATTTCTGCTGTCGGCCAACTACGGCGAACAGGAATGGGCGCCGGCGGCCTATAACAGCATCCCCACGGTCGCATTCGTGGATGACACCGACGGCGACGGCGTGTTCGACGATACGGTGAATACTGCGTTCCAGCGCGACGTGCGCACCACCTGTGAAATGATCAGGGTCACCGACGGCGGCTGTGAAAACTCCATATTTGACGGCGACCTGGACGGTGTGCGCCCCAATGACCAGGGCGACCTGTTCGGGTTTTTCGACCCGGACCCGATCCACGATTTTGCCGGCCCCAACGACCATGCCCCCCACCCGGGCAACGAGGTGGAGTTGTATAATATCTCAGGCAAGCTGACCTGGGACATGGATTTTGCCAGGCTGGTATCGGTCAGCGCGTTTTCCAACATCAAGCACCGGCAATCACTGGATGTGGGCGATGCCCCGGTGCCGCAGTTCATCTATTTCCGCCAGACCGATATGGACTGGTTCTCCCAGGAAATCCGCCTGGAAGGGGAAGCCGATCGCATGCGCTGGATCGCCGGCGCCTATTACCTGTATATCGATGCAAAGGCCGCCCAGGGGCTGGCGGACACCATCGGCGGACTGAATATCTTCGGAGGTTATTTCTTCGGCCCGGTGCTCAACTCGGATAACGGCATTCCGTTTTTTGTGCCGGGTGTCGGCGGCACCCCGCTTAATATCATCACGGGCGAGGCCGGTTTTAACCAGGGCGACCTGTACCTGGAGGCGACCACGGATACGGACCTCAAGACCGATTCCTATTCGCTGTTCGGCCACGTCGATTTCGACCTGACCGACCAGTTGATGATCACGGCAGGGTTCCGCGGCATCATCGAAGAGAAGGATTTCAGCTTCAACAACCGGTTGTACCGCAACGTCAGGGATAACTACCCGGACGGCGCGCAGTTTGCCGGCGCCGAGCCGCTGAGCCTCATCTTTGTGCCGGGCGTGCCGTTCGAGTTTCTTGCCCCGCATGCGGACAAGACCTCGGATTTCCTCTGGTCCGGCAAGCTGCAACTCAGCTACTCGCCCAATGATGACCTGTTGTTCTATGGCGGCGTGAGCCGCGGGGTGAAGGCAGGCAATTTCAACGGCCCCCTGCTGACCACGCTGACCCAGGATGAATACGGGTACAAGGAAGAGGTCCTGTGGTCCTACGAGGCCGGGTTCAAATCCACCCTGTTCGGCGGCAAGGCCCGTTTCAACGTATCTGCGTACTATTATGACTATCAGGATTACCAGGCATTCCAGTTCGTCGGCACCTCCGGCGCGGTGTTCAATGCCGATGCCGAGTCCTGGGGATTCGAGGCGGAATTGATCGCCTCCCCGGTTGAGAACACGGACATCTGGCTGGGGTTCAGCTATATCGACCCGGAAGTGAAAGACCTGGAAGTGGCGGACAACACGTTCAGGGACGTCGAACCGACCTTCACGCCACAAGTCCAGTTTTCCGGGGTGGGGCGTTATACCGTGCCCAACGTCATTATGGGCGGTTCGGTCACGCTGCAACTGGATGGCACCTATACCTCGTCCAGTTTCAGCAACGTCAATAATTTCGACAGTCACACCATGCCTTCGAGCTGGATCGGCAACGCCCGCATCCAGTGGAGCAGCGCGGACGGGCGTTATTCCATCGCAGGCTTCATAAAGAATTTCTCCAACTCGCGCACCCAGACGACCACGTTCGACCTGGCGACCATAGGCGGGGCGGACGAGATCTCCTTTGAGAAACCGCGCTGGGGCGGCGTCAATGTGAGGGTGAGTTACTGATATCCGATATAGATAAGCAGTACCAATGACAACAACAATTATCCGGGGAGGCACCCTCCTCACCGCTGATCCCGCGCAACCGCTGCTGACCGACGGCCACATCAGGATAGACGACGGCATCATCACGGCCGTCGGAGCAGGCGCAGGCCCGGACGTGGCAGGAGCCGAGACGATAGACGCCCGCGACAAGCTGATCATCCCCGGTTTCGTCAATGCCCACACACACCTGTGCATGACCCTGGGCCGTTCCCTGGGTTCCGACCGTACCCTGCTGCAATGGTTGGCCGAAGCGCAACTGCCGTTCATGGCGCAGATGGATTCCGAGGACTATGCGCTGGCCGTGACCCTGGGCGCCATCGAGAACCTGAAGGCCGGCAATACCACCGTGTGCGAGATCTTCTTCTCCTCGCGCTACACCGACGGCGCCGATGCGCTGGCCGCAGCGGCCCTGGATGAGACGGGGATACGCGCCCTGCTGTTCCGTTGCTCCAGCGATGAGGAGTTCGCCCCGGGCTTTATCGAGACCACCGGCGAGATCGATACCCGCAGCAAGGAACTGCTGCAGCGCTGGCGCGCCCATGACCGGGTCGGGATAGGGGTAGGCCCGCTCGTGCCTTGGACCGCCACCGATGAGTACTGGGCCGACACCTGCGCGTTGCGTGACGACGGAGTGGGGGTACACCTGCATACCGCGGAAACGCCGGAATACAATGACCTAATGGTGGCGCGTACCGGGAAACGTAACGTGGAGTTCCTAGCCGACGCCGGCGTGTTGAACGAGAGAGTCATGTTGAACCACTGCATCTACCTGGCCGACTCTGAGATCGAGGCCATCGCTGCCCACGGCGCGAACGTGGTGCATGACCCCACCTCGAACATGATCCTGGCCTCCGGCAACGCTCCCGTATTGAAGCTGCGTAGCGCCGGGGTCACCGTCGGGCTGGCCTGTGACGGTCCCGCCTGCAACAACACCCAGGATATGTTCGAGGTGATGAAGGACGCGGCGTTGCTGCAAAAAGTCACCACCCGCGACCCCGTGTCGCTGACCGCGCAGGACGTGTTTACCATGGCCACCATGGAAGGCGCCAGAGCCTGTGGCATGGCGGACCGGATCGGCAGCCTGAGCGCCGGCAAGTTGGCGGACATTACCATCGTCGACACCCTGGCCAGCCACCTGCGCCCCATCCACGACCCGTTCGCGACCCTGGTCTATTCGGCCCGCGCCGCGGACGTGGAGACCGTGCTGGTCGGCGGCGAGGTCGTGGTCCGCAATAAAACACTGCTAACCATGGATGAAGGAGATATAATCCGCAAAGCCCAGTTGCGCGCCGAGGAACTGAGAAAGTCCGCCGGCCTCAACTGATTTCTGTATTAATCTATCCAATAACACGTTGTAAAGAAAGCTATGCGCGTTCGTATTTTATTGTTTTTTATTGCCATATTATCCCTGTTTCTGTCCGCCTGTGACCGTATCGAAATGCCTTCCGGCACTGCCGTTGTTACTGACGAGCGCCTGGTGAATGCTGCGGCGGAACCCCACAACTGGCTGAACCACGGCCGCACTTATGACGAACAACGGTTCAGCCCGCTGGCGCAGATCAATGACGGCAACGTCAAGCAACTGAAACTGGCCTGGCACCTGGACCTGCCGAGCAAGCGCGGACTGGAGGCTACGCCACTGGTCGCGGACGGACGCATGTACACCACCGGCACCTGGAGCCGGGTCTATGCGCTGGATGCGGCTACTGGCGAACTTTTGTGGGAATACGACCCGCAGGTGCCGCCGCAGAAGGGCATCGACGCGTGTTGCGACGTGGTAAACCGGGGTGTTGCGCTTTGGCGCGACATGATTTACGTGGGTACCCTGGACGGCAGGCTGATTGCGCTGGACGCCATGAACGGCGCCGAAGTCTGGTCGGTGCAGACCACGCCCAGCGACCGGCGCTATACCATTACCGGCGCGCCGCGGATCGTGGGCGGCAAGGTACTCATCGGCAACGGGGGCGCCGAGTTTGACGCCCGTGGATACGTCACGGCATACGACGCGGCAACCGGCGAGCAGGTGTGGCGTTTTTACACGGTGCCCGGCGATCCGGCATTGCCCTTTGAGAATCCCATCCTGGAACAGGCCGCCGGGACCTGGACCGGCGAGTGGTGGAAATTCGGTGGCGGCGGCACCGTATGGGACGCCATCAGCTATGATCCGGAACTGAACCTGGTGTACCTGGGCGTGGGCAACGGCACACCCTGGAACCGGCGCGTGCGCAGCCCCGGTGGCGGCGACAACCTGTTCCTGGCGTCCATCGTCGCCGTGGATGCGGACACCGGCGCATACGTCTGGCACTACCAGACCGCGCCCGGCGATACCTGGGACTTCACCGCCACCCAGCACATTATGCTGGCAGACCTGGAGATCGGCGGCGAAACCCGCAAGGTGCTCATGCAGGCCCCGAAAAACGGCTTCTTCTACGTCATCGACCGCACCGACGGCGAACTGCTCTCGGCCGAACCCTTCGTCGAAGTGAACTGGGCCTTGCGTATCGACATGCGCACCGGGCGTCCCGTGGAAGCGCCAAACGCCCGTTACCAGGACGGCGAGTTCGCCAGTTCACCGGCCGCGCCCGGTGGCCATAACTGGCACCCCATGGCCTACCACGCCGGTACCGGTCTGGTCTATATCCCGGCCCAGGACCTGCCCTGGGTGTACAAGGAAGTGGAGAAATTCGAATTCAGCAAGGTTACGACGAACACCGGCCTGGATCCGGTTATCGCCTCCATGCCGGAAGACCCGGCAATCCAGGAGGAGGTATCGAAACTGCTCAAGGGCTACCTGCTGGCCTGGGACCCGATCAAACAACAGCCGCGCTGGATCGTGGAACTCCCGATAGCATGGAACGGCGGCGTGCTGGCGACGGCCGGCAACCTGGTATTCCAGGGCACCTCCCACGGTGAATTTATCGCTTATGCCGCCGACACCGGTGAACGCCTGTGGGCCCACGACGCCCGGACCGCGGTCCTGGCCGGGCCGGTGACCTACCAGGTGGACGGCAAACAGTACGTGGCAGTGATGGCTGGTTACGGGACGGCCTTCGGCATTGAATCCGGCATCGTCGCCAAGTGGGCCGGGGTACGCGCGCTGAACCGCATCGTGGCCTACACGCTGGACGGCGCGGATGAGTTGCCGCCGCTCCCGCAGTTGCCCGACCCGCCGGCGCCTCCCGCACACACCGCCGACGCAGAGACCGTAGCCGTGGGCAAGCTGCTGTATCACCAGTATTGCTCCCGGTGTCATGGCGACGGGGGCATCAGCGCCGGGGTACTCCCGGATCTACGCTACCTGGATGCGGACACCCATGCGCTCTGGGACGCCATCGTCCTGGGCGGCTCGCTTTTCGATAAGGGTATGCCCGGCTTTGCCGCACACCTGGAGAAGGCCGAGACCGACGCCATCCACGCGTACGTCATCAAGCGCGCCCACGACCCGGAGTACATTCCCGCAAGCCTGGATCGGCTGCGCTGAGGAAATCCGGCTAAACAGTATATTTCTTCCCCAGACCGATCGCCGCCAGGTGCCACGCCAGTGACAGGGCCAGGAACA
>VYCZ01000187.1:0-2752 GCA_009843675.1 Gammaproteobacteria bacterium
TTTATGAACCATTGAAATTCACCCGTTACCCGGAGAAGGAAATGGTTCAAAGGGCGAAAGACTGGTACGAGGAGTGCGACAAGCGCCGTACCACCCGTCATTTTTCCACTGAATCCGTACCCAGGAGCTTGATCGAATATGCCGTCAGGACGGCAAATTCCGCGCCGTCCGGCGCGCATAACCAGCCCTGGAAATACGTTGCTATTGACGATCCTGAGTTGAAGTCGCAGATCCGTAAGGCGACGGAAGAAGAGGAGTACCGGACCTATACGGAGCGCATGAGCGATGAATGGCGCCTGGCGCTGGCGAAGCTGGGTACGGACTGGATAAAAGAACACATTACCGACGCCCCCTGGGTCATAGTGTTGTTCAAGGAACGTTATCGCGTAGACAGCGAAGGCAGGAAATCCAGGAACTATTACGTCGAGGAAAGCGTCGGCATCAGTGCCGGCCTGTTCATCACAGCAGTGCATCACATGGGCCTGACCACCCTGACACACACGCCCAACCCGATGGGCTTTCTCAGCGAACTGCTGGGCCGTCCGGCAAATGAAACCGCGGTGTTGCTGCTGCCCGTGGGCTATCCCGCAAAGGACGCCAGGGTCCCGAAGCTGGAACGAAAAACATTGGAAGAAATTCTCCAATGGAACAGGGGCCAGGAGTGATGGAGCGTAGTCATACTGAGTTTTTTTTTCGGTTATTCTTCGTTGAGCAACTCGTTCAGGTAAGCATATTCTTCAGGCACGTTTGCCGCAGCTATCTCACGGACATCGTCCTCATTCAAATCCTCAACGCCCAGGACCTGCCTGTCCCGGTGTTTCAGACGCTGGTATTTTCCTTCGCATGCCATGGCAAAGCATTATAGCCGATAATCATGAAGATAGATTTATAGGGACGCCTGTCCGCCAAAAAAACAAAACGATATTACTATTTTTTACGGCGGGCATTTACAGTATTCTCTTTTTCCCTCTACGAGTATAAGAACAAGATCAGGCGTGAAAACACATACCCGGGTTGTTGTGATCGGCGGCGGCGTGGTCGGTTGCAGTATCCTCTACCACCTTACCAGGCTGGGCTGGCCGGACGTGGTCCTGCTGGAGCGCAAGGAATTGACCGCCGGGTCTACTTGGCATGCCGCCGGGGGATTCCATACGCTCAACGGGGACCCGAATGTTGCGCGCCTGCAGAAGTACACCATCGACCTGTATCACGAAATCGAAAAAATCACCGGTGAGCCGGTAGGCATACACCTGACCGGCGGCATCAACCTGGCCGCTACCGATGCCTGGTGGGATTTTCTGAAGAACGAGGCGGCCCGGCACAGGTTCATGGGGATCGAATCGGAACTCATCGGCCCTGCTGAAATACGCAGGCTTTGCCCGATCATTGATGTAACGGATCTGAAAGGCGGCATCTACATGGCCGATGAGGGTCATATCGATCCCTACAGGATTACCCATGGTTATGCAACCGCTGCAAGGCAGCAGGGCGCCGCCGTCTATCGCCACACCCGGGTAGAAGCCTTGGAACCGCAACGGGACGGCGGCTGGGAGGTGATTACCGACAAGGGCAACATCAGGGCGGAACACGTGGTCAATGCCGCAGGGCTGTGGGCCCGGGAAGTGGGCGAGATGGCGGGCGTGCAATTGCCGCTCCATCCTTTCGAACACCATTACCTGGTCACCGGGGCGCTACCGGGTCTGCGCAAACATGGCGAAGAGATCCCCACCATTGTGGACCTGGACGGGGAAATGTACCTGCGCCAGGAGCAGGAAGGAGTCCTGCTGGGCGTATACGAAACGCCGGCAACACCATGGGCCCTCAACGGCACCCCGTGGGACTTTGGTGGAAGCGATTTGTTGCCCGATGACCTGGACCGCCTGCACGGCGCGCTGGAAAAAGGCTTTGCACGTTTCCCGGAAGTCGCGGACGCCGGCATCAAGCGGGTGGTCAACGGGCCTTTTACCTTTTCGCCCGACGGCAATCCGCTGGTGGGACCGGTATGCGGCCTCAGCAACTACTGGATTGCCTGCGGCGTCATGGCCGGTTTTGCCCAGGGCGGTGGTATCGGCCTTACGCTGGCGCAATGGATAATCGACGGTCAGCCGGATGGGGATGTGTTCGGCATGGACGTTGCCCGTTTCGGCGCCTATGCTAACAAGGACTACACCGTGGCCAGGGCCGGTGAGTTCTACGAGCGGCGCATGCGCATGACGTATCCCAACGAATTCTGGCCGGCTGGCCGCCCGGCGCGGACCACGCCACTCTATGATACTTTCCGGGAAGACAACGGCGTATTCGGGGTCAGCGACGGCCTTGAAATGCCCATGTACTTCGCGCCGAAGGGTGAGGAGCCGGTCGAGATGCCCTCATTCCATCATTCCAATGCCTTCCCGTCGGTGGCTGATGAATGCCGCGCCGTGCGGGCATCGGCAGGAATCCTGGATATCTCCGGTTACGGCAAGTATGAAATCTCCGGCGCCGGCGCGGAAGCCTGGCTGGACCGCCTGCTCGCATCGAAACTGCCTTCACCCGGACGTATCCGCCTGGCTCCAATGCTGGCGGAGAACGGCCGCCTCATGGGCGACCTTACGGTCTGGCGAACGGCAGAGGATCGTTTTCTCCTGTTCGGTTCCGGTTACCTGCAACGGTTTCACCTGCGCTGGTTTCAGGATCATCTTGCCGGGGAGAAAGTAAGGATCGAGGATTTGACCGATGCGCGGGCAGGGCTGGCTGTTTCCGGGCCGAACGC
>VYCZ01000187.1:2762-6385 GCA_009843675.1 Gammaproteobacteria bacterium
GCCGAACGCGCGGGAGATCATGCAGGCTGTGACCGGATCATCACTGAGTAATGGTGAGTTCCCCTTCCTGGCGGCGCGGGAGATGCAGGCAGGAGGGCGTCACGCGCTGGTCGGACGTATCTCACTCTCCGGTGAACCTGGTTATGAAATGTACCTGCGGCCCGAAGACCTTGTTCCCATGTATGACCTGTTCAGATCCGCGGCGCGGGAACTGGGTTATGAACTCCGGACTTACGGCATATATGCGTTGCTGTCCCTGCGCCTGGAAAAATCCTACGGCATATGGTCCCGTGAATTCAGCCCCGACTACACGCCGGCAGCCTGCGGGCTGGATGCTTTTGTCGATTATGACAAAGCGGAATTTATCGGCTGCGAGGCTGCGCACAAGGACCGGGATACGCAACCGGCGCTCAGGCTCGCGACCCTCGAAATAGACACGGAAAAAACCGAAGCCGGCGGTTTTGAGCCGCTCTGGGCCGGTGGCAAAGTGGCAGGTTACACTACATCGGGCGGTTACGGGCACACTACCGGTAAAAGCCTCGCCATGGGCTATTTGTATGCCGGACATGCGGATAAAAAAGAGTTCGAAGTTTCCATACTCGGGGAGCACAGGCCTGCCGCCGTGCTGGAAGCCCCGGCTTACGATCCGGCAGGAGAAAAACTAAGGAAATAGTTCGATGCTCAGGAAAATGACAGATCAACTCAGGGACACGCTGTTTGACGGCAAGGGCATGCCCGGCTGGTTTTTTACCTCCAATGAAGTGCTGGAGGCCGAAACGGAGCACTTCTTCCGACACTCCTGGCTCTGTATCGGTCTTGCAGATGACGTGAAAGAACCGGGTGATGTCTGCCCGGTAACCATTCTCGGCCAGCCGTTGCTTGTCGTGCGCGGGCGCGATGCCGCCTTGCGCGTGTTTCACAACGTGTGCAGTCATCGCGGCACGCAACTCGTCAGTGATGCGCGCAAATGTGCCACCATCGTCTGCCCCTACCATGCCTGGGCCTACGGACTCGACGGGCAATTGAAACAGACGCCTCATATCGGTGGGGCAGACGTCCATGAGTGCGAACAGGTTGATAAAAGCCGACTCGGGTTGAAGGAAGTTCGCTGCGCGATCTGGGCAGGCCTCGTATTCGTTAACCTGTCCGGTGACTCAGACGGCCTTGAAGAACACCTGCAACCCCTGGCTGAACGCTGGACGCGGATTGACCTGTCATTGCTTGGGCACGTGCCGGGCCTGGGTCAGCGGCCGGTCGTCAATGCCAACTGGAAACTGGTTGTGGAGAATTTCGTGGAGAGCTATCACCTGCCGTGGGTTCACCCCACCATGAACGCGTTCAATCCCATGGGCGCGCACTACCAGATACTGGGGGCAGATCACTATATCGGTCAGGGTGTGAAAGCAAATAACCCCGACGATGTCTATGCCGGCAGGTTCAAAAGCTTTCCCGCCTTGAAGGACGATGAATTGGGAACGGGTGAATCCATGTATGTGCCGGCCAATCTCATCCTGATTACCATGTCCGATTTCATGTTTGCCAATATCCTCATTCCGGAGTCACCGGACCGGACAGCCGAACGCATCGAAATGTTTCTCATTGGCGAGGATGCCGCCAATCCGGACCTGCAGGATGAACGGCAGAAGCTCATGGACATGCTTGCCCGGGTCAACAGCGAGGACATAGGCATCTGTGAACTGGCCCAGAAGGGCAGGAGATCGGAGGCGTTTACCGGTGGCGTGTTTGCACCGGCACAGGAACAGTCAACCCTGCAGTTCCAGCAACTCGTGGCGCGCAAAATGCTTTCGGCGAACGATGGGGCCGGTGAATCGTTGCCCGATTTGCCGGTTGATGATATACATCACCCGGTACCACGGTCTGTTTAACCGCAAGACTGATCAGCCCGTGATTCATCACATACAGGAGCAATTCAAATGAAACACTTACTGGCCCTGGTCTTCCTGTTATTGAGCACCGCCGCATTTGCCGAGAGTTATGTGATTCATGCCGGTGCAATGTTCGACAGTGTCTCCGGTAACGTTCTTGAAGAACGGAGTATTCACGTGGCAGACAGGAAGATTGTCTCTGTTGCCGCCGGCTATGGGGATGTGGCGGACGGCGGACAGGTGATCGATTTGCGTGATTCCACCGTCATTCCCGGATTAATGGATATGCACGTGCACCTGGATATGGAATTGACCCCCGATATTTATACGGAAAAGTACACGCTCAACCCGGTTGATCTCGCCTACAGGTCAACGGTCTATGCCCGGCGTACCTTGCTGGCCGGTTTCACGACGGTGCGCAATATCGGGGACACCGACAATATCACCATTTCCCTGCGCAACGCGATTGACCAGGGATACGTGGAAGGTCCGCGCATATTGACCGCAGGAAAGGGCATTTCCGTGACCGGCGGCCATATGGACCCCACCAGTGGAAACAGTTATGCCCTGATGGGCGATCCCGGTCCCCTGGAGGGCGTGATCAACGGGCCTTACGAAGCGCGCAAGGCGGTGCGCCAGCGCTACAAGGATGGCGCGGATGTGATCAAGCTGGCTGCCACCGGCGGCATGCTGAGCACGACAAAAAGCGGTCTGGCGCCGCATTTCGCCATGGATGAGATTGAGGCGATTGTGGAGACTGCCCGGGATTACGGCATGGTCGTGGCTGCGCATGCCCACGGCGCCGAGGGGATCAAGCGCGCCGTGCGCGCCGGCGTTAATTCCATCGAACACGGCACTGAGCTGGACGATGAAGGAATAAGCCTGATGAAGCAGCATGGTACTTACCTGGTGCCGACGATGATGGCGCCGGATTTTGCCGTACAGAAGGCAAAGATTGATGGCTATTTCCCGGAAATCATAATGGCGAAAGTGAGGGGATTTGAACAATCCATTCCCGCCATGGTGAACAAGGCCTACACGAGCGGGGTCAACATAGCCTACGGCACTGACAGCGGCGTGACGCCGCACGGGGAGAACGGAAAGGAGTTTGTCCTGCTGGTCGGGGCGGGCATGAAGCCGGAGCATGCCTTGCAGTCCGCAACGATCAATACCGCCAGCCTGCTCAGGATTGAAGATGAAACGGGCAGCATTGAAGCCGAGAAACTGGCGGATATCGTCGCAGTAAAAGGTGACCCCCTGGCGGACATCGGCCTGATGCAGAACGTCAGCTTCGTCATGAAGCAGGGTAAAATCCATAAACAGGAATGAATCGAATAACCCGTATTTGAAGACTGTAAATGAGGATGAAACCCGGAAAATCTCCAGTGAAACACGTGAGCCATCAACCATGAACAAAACATACAATATCCTGATTATTTTCATGATGTTTATCAGCAGTGTGTCAGCGCCGCTATCGGCTGATGAAGCAGCTTCTGCGGAGTATCTCAATTCGGGCAAGGTATTCCCCGCCGGGATTCCCCTGTCCGAAGCGGTCCGGGTAGGCGACACTCTATACCTGTCCGGACAGGTCGGCATAGTGCCCGGCACTATGAACCTTGCGCCCGGCGGACTGGAAGGAGAAACCCGGCAGACAATGGAAAATATAAAAACGATCCTGGAAGCGCACGGCTATTCCATGGACGACGTCGTCAAGTGCCTGGTCATGCTGGCGGATGT
>VYCZ01000406.1 GCA_009843675.1 Gammaproteobacteria bacterium
CCACCAGCCGGGGATAAACCTGCTGTTTGAAGTCATCAGCATCGACAACATCCTGTTCGGTTCCGAGATGGTGGGCGCGGTGCGCGGCATTGACCCGCAGACGGGGCAATATTTCGATGACACCAAGCGCTACATCGATGCCCTGAACCTGGATGAGGTTGCCAGGCACAAGGTTTTCGAACTGAACGCCCGCCGGGTCTACCCTAGGCTGGACCAGGCGTTGACGGCCAGAGGGAAATAATGGACAAGGACTGGCTGGAATTCCACCCGAACCCGTCCAAACCCGCGTTCACCGTACCCAAGGGCGCGGTCGATGCCCATTGCCACGTGTTCGGCCCCGGCCATCTTTTTCCCTATGCCCCTACCCGCAAGTACACACCCTGTGATGCGTCCAAAGAGAAACTCTGGGAACTGCGCGGGCACCTGGGCTTTGCCCGCAGTGTCATCGTGCAGGCTGCCTGCCACGGCGCCGACAACCGCGCCATGGTGGACGCCGTGCGCCGTTCGAACGGCAGCGCCCGGGGGGTGGCCGTGGTGACCCCCGATATCGGGCAACAGGAATTGCGGGAGATGGATACGGCAGGGGTGCGCGCGGTGCGCTTCAACTTCCTCAAACGCCTGGTCGACGCCCTGCCCCGGGACGACCTGCGGCGGGTGGCCGAAAAAGTCGCTGGAATGGGCTGGCATATCGTCATCTAATTCGAAGCCGAAGCCCTGCCCGGCCTGTATGACTTCTTCACTTCCCTGCCCACCGTCGTCGTGGTGGACCACATGGGCAGGCCCGACGTGAGCAAGGACCCCGATGGCGAGGAGTTTCAACTGTTCCTGCAACTGCTGCGGGAGAACCCGGCTTTCTGGTCCAAGGTAAGTTGCCCTGAGCGGCTCTCCGCAAGCGGGCCGCCCGGCTATGACGACGTGGTCCCGTATGCCCGGCGCGTGGTGGAGGCTTTCCCGGAACGCGTGCTGTGGGGTACCGACTGGCCCCATCCCAACATGAAGTCCCACATGCCCGACGACGGCAAACTGGTGGATTTCATCCCTAGGATAGCCGTGACGGCCGAACTGCAGAAAAAGTTGCTGGTGGACAACCCGCTCAGGCTGTACTGGGGTGAAAAATAATTAACAGGAGAAAATCATGAAAGTAATTCTTGCCGGTGTCGGCGCGTTCGGCATCAAGCATCTTAACGGCATAAAGAATATTGACGGCGTGGAGGTCGTAGCCCTGGTAGGCCGCAGGCTCGACCATACCCGGGAAAAGGCGCAGGAATTCGGCGTGGCGCACGCCTTCACCGACCTGGCGGATGCCCTGGCCCTGCCGGACGTGGACGCAGCCATCCTCTGCACCCCCACCCAGATGCACGCCGCCCAGGCATTGCAGTGCATGCAGGCGGGTAAACACGTGCAAATAGAGATCCCCCTGGCGGATTCTTATGCCGACTCCCTGGAAGTGGACCGGGTGCAGAAGGAAACAGGGCTGGTGTGCATGGTGGGCCACACGCGCCGTTTCAATCCCTCGCACCAGTGGCTGAACCGGCGCCTGAGAAGCGGCGAACTGCGTATCCAGCAGATGGACGTGCAGACCTATTTCTTCCGGCGCAGGAACATCAACGCCGAAGGCCAGCCCCGGCACCTGCTCTGGCACCATGCCGCCCACACCGTGGACCTGTTCCAGTACCAGGCCGGCGAAAACATCGTCCAGGTGAACGGCATGGAAGGCCCGCACCACCCGGAACTGGGCATCGCCATGGACATGTCAATCCAAATGAAAACCGCGGGCGGCGCAATCTGCACCCTGTCCCTGTCCTTCAATAACGACGGACCGCTGGGCACCTTCTTCCGTTACATCTGTGACAACGGCACCTACATTGCCCGTTATGACGACCTGGTGACCGGCCGGGACGAGCCCATCGATGTCTCCGGGGTGGACGTTTCCATGAACGGTATCGAACTGCAGGACCGGGAGTTTTTCGCGGCGATAAACGAGGGCCGGGAACCCAACTCATCCGTCGCCCAGGTGTTGGAATGCTACCGGGTCCTGGACGAAGTAGAACGGCAGTTCGCAGGGGCAGGACAGTGACCCTGGCTGTGCGAAATCTCGGTGACACCGCAGTCCCGGCCGTCGGCCTGGGCTGCATGAACCTGTCCCACGCCTACGGCTCGCCGCCGGCGCCGGAAACCGCCCGGAGCGTGCTGCAAAAGGCCCTGGACCTGGGCATCACCCATTTCGACAGCGCCGCGCTGTACGGCTTCGGCCGCAACGAGGAACTGGTGGGGCCGTTCCTGAAACCCCACCGGGACAAGGTGTTCCTGGTAAGCAAGTGCGGCATGCGCGGCGAGAACGGCGTGCGCACCATCGACGGCCGACCGGAAAAGCTGCGGCAGGACCTCGAGGACTCCCTGCGGCGCCTGCAGACGGATGTCATCGACCTGTACTACCTGCACCGTTTCGACAAGGTGACGCCTACTCCACTGGAAGACAGCGTGGGCATGTTGGGCCGGTTTGTCGAAGAGGGCAAGGTCAGACATATCGGCCTGTCGGAGACCTCCGCCCAGACCATCAGGAAGGCCCACGCCATACACCCGCTGGCCGCGGTGCAATCGGAATACTCGCTCTGGAGCCGCAACGTCGAGATGGGCGTGCTGGATACCTGCGCGCAACTGGGCATCGCCCTTGTCGCCTTCTCACCCCTGGCGCGGGGTTTCCTGACCGCCTCCGACCTGCAACCCGCGCAGTTTGCGGACAAGGACATACGGCGCAACATGCCGCGCTTCCAGGAACCCCACTTCAGCCACAACCGGCGCTGGCTGGCCGCTTTCCGCGAACTCGCCTACGCGGCGGAGTGCACGCCGGCGCAACTGGCCCTGGCCTGGGTATTGCAGCGGGGGAAGCACGTGCACGTCATTCCGGGCACTACGTCGCCGCAACACCTGGAAGAAGACATGGGCGCCCTTGATGTCGAGGTCCCGCCCGGCCTTGCCGACGCCCTGGATGACCTGATCAACCCGGACACGGTCAGCGGCGCCCGCTACCCGGCCGCAGTGCAGGCGGAGATCGATACCGAACTCCTGCCGTCGGAGGCTGCGTGAACGGACCACATGCTCAGCGCCGATTTCAAATCGACTTCCATCTGGCTTAAGGGCGTAGCGCGACCGCACATCGATACCAGGCCGCTACCGGAGAAAGCGGATGTCGTTGTGGTCG
Organism: Gammaproteobacteria bacterium; assembly: GCA_009843675.1. Classification (GTDB taxonomy): domain Bacteria; phylum Pseudomonadota; class Gammaproteobacteria; order Eutrophobiales; family Eutrophobiaceae; genus JAAXHV01. Next base: position 3,203 of record VYCZ01000406.1, read on the forward strand.
GGTCCGGTTATACGGGCCTGGCGGCGGCGCTGGAACTGAAAAGGCTGGGCGCGAACCCGGTGATCGTCGATTCCGGCACGGCGGGATGGGGCACCAGCACCCGCAATACCGGCGTGCTCATGCCCTTCCCCTTCAGTTGCCGGCGTTTTATGGCCCTGTTCGGCGCTGCCCTTGCAGACGAACTGATTAAGCTCTATGTCGACGCTTACCACGATTGTATAGATACCATCACCAGCCGGGGCTATGAATGCGACCTGGACCGGCGCGGGCAACTGCGTCCGGCCCATTCCCGCGCCGCCCTGGATGACCTGGAGCAGGAATATGACATGATATCCAGGCACCTGGACACTGAAGTCCGGTTTCTGGGCCGGGACGAACTGGAAGAAGAGATACCGGGGCAGAGGCTCTGGGTCGGCGCCAGGCTGAACCCGCGCCTTCAATCCCTGAACGGCGCAAAGTTGCATGCCTGCCTGTTGCGTCATGCCGTCGAGCAGGACATCCCGGTCCACGAGAATACCCGTGTGCTTGATATCGAACATGCCACGGGTTCGGTACTGGTCCGGACTACCCGCGGCGACGTTACCGCAGACCAGGCGCTGGCGGCCACCAACGCCCATACCGGGAAGCCATTCACGGATGTCTCTGCAAGACTCTTGTGCCTGACCGCGACATTGATCGCTACGGAAAGGCTGGAACCGTCCGTAATCACCCGTATGTTGCCGCAGTTGCGCGCCTGCGTGGATACCCGCAAGGGATTCATCGCGTTCCGCCCCACTGCCGACGGGACCAGGCTGGTGCTCGGGAAAGCCGGTTCAGGAGGCGTGTTCGGATCCGTTTCCGCCACGGCACTGCGGCGCGGCTACCGCGTGCTGCTAAGCGTCTTCCCCGCGCTGCGCGGGGTGAAGATTGAATACGGCTGGACCGCCAGGGTTGCCGTGACCGCGGACAACATCCCCCATCTCCATTCAGCCGGGGGGGTGAACTACACGCTGGGCTATAACGGCTGGGGCATCGCCATGGGCATGTACCTGGGCGCCCACGCCGCCCGGCGCATGCTGGCAACAGGCGCCGAACCGCTGATTTTCGAGGAAACCGGCTTCAACCGGGTAAACAAATGGCTGGAACGGCCCGTGTTCCAGCCCGCGATCAGAACCTGGCTTCGGTTCCTTGACGCCTTGCATTGAGGTACGGGCCGGCACTATGCGTTGTATCCAACCTGCGTTACAGGTTTCTTTTCATGACGAAACTTTCGTTGATAAACCACAGGCCGTCGAATTCGTTGATCACTTCCATGGTGATCTTCAAATAATCACTGTGTTTTGCCATCACAGCCTCGACTTCTTTCTCGGGGACCTGGCAGACATAGACCAGGTTATTCCAGGCCGCCATCAGGGTTGACTGGCTGATCTGGTTGTGGGGATCAATAGGCAACGTATGCATATCAAACCGGAACAATGCCGTCTTGTCCGTGGCGCCCGTAAAAGTGTATTTTCGTCTTGCCTCACCCAGTGACGACCTGAGCGCGCTGACGATTTCCTGTCTCCGTACAAACACGGGAGCTTCTTTTTTCCAGATGCGCTTCACTACTTCATGGGCAGGGTCCTGGCCATAGGACTGGATGACCAGCATGCGCCCGTTCGGAGCAAGGCTCAGCGCCAATGGCCGCAACACGCGGTTTACCTTGAAGTCCATCGGAGCACTATGGCGGTATAAGTGGGATGCCAGCACAAAATCATATTCCCGGCGCTCATAGCCCGGCCTGGGTATGATCTCGTTCAACAGGAATTTATGGTCTTCCCTGTAGAGCACCAGCACATTAGGCTTTTCATACAATGCCTGCCCGCGCTCACCCGTCACAATGCGCCAGTTTTCAGCCAGTTTCGGGTGCAATGCGCTGATCTGCTGCTGGAAATCAAACGCCGTTGAACCTTTCAGGGCGACTTCCTGCCAGTCCAGCGCCATGGCTGCATGCACCGAATTGGCGCTGAGCGAAGTCGCCTCATCAAAATTCATGTTGGTGACCACAAAAACGGACAACGGATGCTCCAGGAAACGGTCGGCCAGCCTGCCCAGGCTGTTCCTGAGGTCATCCAGACCATGTTCCTTGGCCACAACCAGGAACGGGATATTGGGATGTTGATTGTGCAATGCCCGCAAGACACGCGCAATGACCACTCCATTCCTCAGGCTGCCGTCAAAAATGCGGAACGCAGGAGACTTGATGGCCATATCCGTGATGGACTGGAAACACCGGTCTGCAATCACCCATTTTTCATTACAGGTATTGGCCAGCAAGTGATGTTTCAGACGCTCAGCATGGTATTCGTGGGCATGGTACGGCCGTTCGGCCGTTTCACTTTCACGAATTTCCGACAGCGCCTCGACACTGGCGACGGACTGCTTGCGCCTGGCACGGCCCTTTACCACTTTCCTGCCGGAATTCACCTCTTCCATGAACGAGTATATCCGGTCGATTGTACGGGCGCCTATGCTCGCCCCGTTACGTGCGCGCTGGACAAGTTTCCCATCATTGACCGCGAGTCTGCCCAGGGTTGATTCGGCAATTCCGGCACGCCTGCAAAAGGCATTGATGTCATGGAGAAGCTTGGCGTGTGTCATGTTGTCCGGGTTTTTCCTGTACTGCAGAAAAGTTCAACCGCCCGCAATATCCAGATAAATGTTCGTCAGTTTCAGCATTTTTCCCGAATATATTATCATTATTTAAGGAAGCTCTGATTAGGTCAGAGTTTCCTTGACACATCGGGTGATTTAGACACAGGTACTCCAGGTACAAGTTATGACAGGGAAATATGACGCCATCATAGTGGGTGGCGGCCACAACGGACTCACATGCGGCGCCTATCTTGCCAGGGCAGGCCTGAATACCCTGGTGCTCGAACGAAGGCATATCGTCGGCGGCTGCGCGGTCACGGAGGAATTCTCGCCTGGCTTCCGGGTATCCAGTTTCGCTTTCATTATGGGACACCTTCATCCCAAGGTTATCGAGGAACTGGAACTCAGGAAGTTCGGGTTGGAACACGTTATTGTCGATAACGTGATCAATCCGACCGAGAATGGAGATTGTATTGTATTCACCCGGGACCCGGGCA
>VYCZ01000325.1 GCA_009843675.1 Gammaproteobacteria bacterium
CTGCAAAACGGCCTGCACCGTTTCCCCCGGCAGGAATTTCAGGATGGGTGATTGCAGTCCGGCATCGCCCTGCTCCATATCATTGATCTTGATATAGGCGAGCCCCCTGGCGCCGTACTTTCCCACGTAAGCGGTATAGTCATCGATCTCCTTGCGCGTGAGCGCATTGCCGCCCGGCAGGCGCAGCGCGGCAACGCGTCCGTGCGCCTGGTTTGCCGGGCCGGAAAATACCTTGAATTCCACCTGTTTCATCAGGTCACCGACTTCGACCAGTTCCAGCGGGTTGCGCAGGTCCGGCCGGTCTGTCCCGTAGCGGCTCACGGCTTCAGCGTAGGTCATGCGCGGGAACGGGTCTGCCAGTTCTATGCCCTTCACCTGCCTGAACAGGGTGCGGATCATGTCTTCCACCAAGCCGGTGACGTCATCCTCGTCAACAAACGACATTTCCATATCTAGCTGGGTGAATTCCGGCTGCCGGTCCGCGCGCAGGTCCTCGTCGCGAAAGCAGCGGACAATCTGGTAGTAGCGATCCATCCCGGACATCATCAGCAGTTGCTTGAACAGTTGAGGCGATTGCGGCAGGGCAAAAAATCCGCTGCGCTGGGTCCGGCTCGGCACCAGGTAATCTCGCGCGCCTTCCGGGGTCGCCCTGGTAAGCACCGGGGTCTCGATATCGAGAAAACCGTGCCCGTCAAGGTAATCACGGATGGCCCGGGTGATCCGGCTGCGCAATTTGATGTTTTCCTGCATGGTCTCCCGGCGCAGGTCCACGTAGCGGTAGCGGAGGCGGATATCATCCTGGACGTTTTCATCATCCAGTTGGAACGGCGGGGTCCTGGCCTTGTTCAATATTTCCAGGGTGTGTCCCAGCACTTCCACTTCACCGGTGGGCAGGTTCGGGTTGAGCGTGCCTTCCGGGCGCCGGCGCACCCGGCCGGTGATACGGATCACGAATTCATTCCTGAGCGTCTCGGCGAGGGCAAATGAATCGGCCCGGTCGGGGTCATAAACAACCTGCGCCAATCCCTCCCGGTCCCGCAGGTCAATGAAGATCACCCCGCCGTGATCACGGCGCCGGTGTACCCAGCCGCACAATGCCACTTCCTCACCGACCATGCCGGCCGTCAGTTGTCCGCAGTAGTGGGTACGCATGGACTGTAGTAACTGTCGCTTCGGGCTGCGTCAGGAGTCGGAAGTAGGCGCGGCGACCGCGCCTGGCGGCAGCATTTGCCTGATTTCCCCTTCGGGCACGATCACTCCCATTGAAATGATGAACTTGAAGCCGTCTTCAACGGACATATCCAGTTCAATTATGTCCCGTTCCGGGATCAGCAGGTTAAATCCCGAGGTCGGGTTCGGCGTGGTCGGCAGGTAAATGGACTGGAGTCGTTCATCCGTAATGTTGCGATCCGTCTCAACATGCTCATTGCTGAGAAACCCGATACACCAGCAATCCTTGCGCGGATATTCAACCAGGACCACCTTGCGAAACGACTTGCTCTGGGAGGCCAGCAGGGTGGTGGATATCTGTTTGACGCTGTTGTAGATGTTTCGCACCAGGGGGATTTTTCCCAGCGCCGTCTCCCAGACCTGCACCAGGCGCCGGCCCAGCAGGTTGGCGGCGAACATGCCGGTGAGGATCAGGATACCGACGGCCAGGAGGATACCGAAACCCGGGATACTGAACCCCAGCAACGCTTCCGGCCGATATTCCGGCGGCAACAGCAGAATGGTGCCGTCGAGGAGGTCGATAACGAATTTGATGATGGCCACGGTAATGACCAGGGGCAGCCACACCAGCAGTCCGGCTATGATGTATTTCCGCAAGGCAGTCATTATCTGTAAATCCCGGGCAAAGGCCCTCACTCCGGCGTAAAAAAACCGGTGCAGCATATCATATTCCGGACCTGTGCGTCCGGGAAAAGGCGGGTCAGCCGGCGGGAGGGGAAGCGGCCGCGTTACCGCCTGAGGGTGGTGTTGCGGACTTCGTTTCCTTGCCGGCGCTATCGGTTTTTGCTTCCTTGTCCTTGCCCTTGTCCTTGTCTCCCGAGGTTTTGGCGCTATCGGATTCACCGGCCTTGTCATCATCCTTGGCCAGGTTCCTGCGGGATTTCTCATCCTTGAAATCCGTTTCGTACCACCCGCTGCCACTGAGCCGGAAGGCAACCGCAGACACCAGCTTGCGCAGGCCCGGTTCCTCACACGCGGGACAATCCGTCAGCGGCTGATCGGAGATCTTCTGCAGTTTCTCCAGCCTGTGGCCGCAGTCATGGCATTCGTATTCGTAAATCGGCAATGCGTTATTCTCCAATGTTGTGAAACAGGGGAAACATGGTGACGTCCCGGCAGAATTTCAAGTCTTCGGAAAGAATTCCCGGGATCAGAAACGGTACGAAGCTTCCACTCCCCACACCCGCGGCGCACCGACGACACAACGCTGCATGCCCCCGCCGGTGACCGGGTCCACCAGACTCAGCGTGGTGGCCAGGGCCTGGATGAATATCACCTGGCAATAATCCTGGTCAAACACGTTGCGCACGAAACCCGAGATTTCCCAGCCATCGTCCGCGCCGCGCAAGCCCAGGCGGGCATTGACGATATCGTAGCCCGGCTGCATTGTCTGCGGCGCCTGGTTGGTATCCGCGCCAACGTTCTGCCCGGAAACATACTGGTATTCACCCCGCACGAACCAGCCCAGGCCGTGAACGGGGCTACGGTCGGACCATTCGGCCACGAGCGGCAATTGCCATTGCGGCGAGAAGTGGTTCCTGTCTCCCGTCAGGTCCCGGACCGGCAGCTCCATCGGGGGGAACCCCAGGAACCTGCTCAACTGGACCGAGGTCCGGTAAGCGGCAATGTCGGCGGGCAGGCTGGTGGCGTTGGGGAAATTCCCGAAACTGGAATCCAGGTAACTCACTCCCAGGACGGTATAGAGCTGGTCCACAGGCCGGGCCTGGATGTCCAGTTCCACGCCTTGCTGGGTAAGCTCCTCGACGTTCTGCATAAGGAAATTCACGCCGTCGAACCTGCGGTCCTGGAGATCATCGATCTCCGTGTGAAAATAGTTCAGGTTGACTACCACCCGGTTATCGAACATCCCGCCCTTGGCGCCGACCTCGATATTGTCCACGGTTTCCGTATCGTACACCCGGTCTGCGCCCGCGGCCTGGGCGACGGAGTCGAAGCCTTCAGGGTTGAAGCCGCCCGACCTGAACCCGGTTGCATAGGTAGCGAACAGCATCAGGTTTTCGACGGGAGAATAACTGACGTTCGCCAGCCAGGTGATCTCTTCCTCATCGTACTCAAGGTCAGGATGCTGTTCCGGTATGCGCAAATCGAGGGCGAATGGATTCGCCGGTGAAGGCGGCGCGGAGATCGGGTTGTTGACCAGGCTGAGAAAGCTGCCTTCCTTGTTGCTGTCGGTCCAGCGCAGCCCGCCGGTCACGCGCAGTTGTTCCGTGACATTGAGCGTCAACTGGCCGTACAGCGCGTAGTTGCTGACGTCCTGCCTGAACCGGGTGGCGACGGCATCCCTTTGCGTTCCTCTTACACAGTCCCTGGCCACACCGCCGGCAATGGAGTTGGCTGCCTGGGGGCTGAAGTTGAAACTGGCAAGATAACTCGCGAACAGGTTGCCGACAAAGGGAGAACAGAAGTCCGGCCCTTGGTCGAAAGCCTGGTCTATCCCGTAATCTTCCCGGTAGAAATACGCGCCGGCAACGTATTCGATGAGTCCGCCGGTCGGGGAAAGCAACTGTAATTCCTGGGATACGGTTTCCACGTCGTAGAACGTAACGCGCCGTATCAGGTCCATGGGAAGCCGTATGACGGATTCATTCAGGGTATCGTTGTACCATTTCCGATAACCGGTCAGGGAACGGACGGTATGCTCGCCTATGCGCCAGTTGACGTCGCCGGCAATGCCCCACTGCTCATCCTCTGCATAGTCCCGGTGGTCCTGGTGCACGTTATTATCAAAACCGTGCGCGGCTTCCGGCACTTCCCCGGTGGGCATCGTGAGGGGGTCCGTGGGAGACAGGAAGCGGCGGAGCGCTACCAGGTATTCCGGCTGCACCGTGTCGGACAGCACTTCGATCACGCCGCCGCCGTTGATTATCCTGGAGAAATCGGCAGTCAGGGTAATGTCAAGGTCCGGAGCAGGCTCAAAAAAGAGCTTGCCGCGTACGCTGCCGTCTTCCCACTTGCCCACGTCACTATCGCTGCCGTTTTCGGTGAAACTGTTCTGGCCGTAGCCGTTCCGGTCGGAATACTGAAATGCCACGCGACCGGCAATCTCGGGCGAGAAGGCGCCGCTCAGGGCGCCGGCTACCTGCACGTGGTTATAGTTTCCGTAACTGGCCCTGATGTCCCCGGAAAACTCATCCCCGGGTTTCCTGGTGCGTATGTTCAATGCTCCCATGGAGGCGTTGCGCCCGAACAGCGTGCCCTGTGGGCCGCGCAGGACCTCGACAATTTCCAGGTCCGTGAGGGTGCCTATGACCGAGGACGGCCGCGGGATATAAATCCCGTCGACGAATACCGCGACGCTCGGCTCAATGGCGCTGTTGCCCACCGATCCGACCCCGCGCAGTACGATGCGGTTGTTCGCCAACTGGCTGGAAAAGGCCAGGCTCAGGTTCGGGGTATATTGACCGAGTTGCTGCAAGGTGTCTATGCCGGAATCTTCCAGGAACTCCCCGGTGAAGGTGGAGATGGAAATGGGGACGTCCTGCAGGGATTGCTCCCGTTTCTGCGCGGTGACGATGATTTCCTCAATAACCTGGGCGGCGGCGACACCGGACACTGCCAGGAGCACGAATACCGTCAACGTCAATATCACCGGATTATTGGGCGTCCCTGGCGCGGAATTTATCATTTCGCTTTCTCCCCGAGGTAACAACACAACGCTCCAGACCGGTCAGCAACCAGCGTATTTTACCACAGATCGGGAGGGATTTCCTTAACTTCCTGCGTCCGGCCGCTTACTCTTCTGTCTTCATGCCGAAGGTCATGCGTCTAAGTGTATCGTCCTTGAGTTTGAAATGATGGTACAGGGCGGCCAGCACGTGCAGCCCCAGCAACACCAGCAGGATGTACGGAAATATCTCATGCAGGGTTCCCATCAGTTCATTCATGGCTTCGCTCTTTTCCATGGGAAACGCAACTTCAAACATCCCGAAGAACGGCACCTTATAGCCGGCCGTGGCAAACCGGGCCATGCCGCTTAGCGCCTGGGCAAACAGCACGATGTAGAGTCCGTAATGGACAATCCTCGAAGTGACGTGCTGCCAGTCCGGCACATGTGGCATGCGCGCCGGGGTAACGTTCATCCAGCGCCAGAGTAAGCGCAGGACGAGGACGAACAGGAGCAACAGGCCGAACGAGGCGTGCAACATCACCAGCTCGATTTTTTCTGGACCTCTGGGCAGGTCCCCGGACTTCGAGGCGATCACCAGAAGCGCGATGACAATAACCAGCACCAGCCAGTGCCAGGTTTTGCTGACTACTCCGTATTCTCTTTCGGTGTTTTTGACGGACATTACATTACCCCCTTTGTAGTGATGGGTCGTGCAGGATTATAACCTGCATTGTAACCCGTTTATATAACTCATAATCGGGACTGATATATCCTGTTATTCTTACCATATTTTATAGGAACCTCTAATTTTAGAGGTTCCGTAGGTACCGTATGTGTATCGTGTGTCCATATCCCCTGCATGGATTCCAGCTTAACTTAAACTACTCAATTACCTCATCAGTAATTCGCACTACATGGTGAAAAACCTCATTCAGAAAATCTGTCCAACCCTTTCCATCATGTGCGATGTCATCCAGGAGAAAGTATTTACGAATACCGAGACTATTCAAGCGCTGCTCCATTACCGCGGTTACAATTCCTGCAACCAATAAATTTACGGAGCCTGGAGGCGCAGCTTCAAAACTCTTCTGCACCGCTCCGAGACGTTCAAGCGCTCCCGCCGGGTCGGTTCCCCCCTTGATCTCAATGGTTGAGATAACATTTCCGTTTTGCTTGAATTCAACATCCGGTTCTGAACCGTAATACATCCAATAATCTTTCGGCAACTTGAATTCGGTCCCTCGTTCATCCCTTTCGATTATCAATCCCCGGCTGTCAAGCCAATCCCGAATACGATCTTTAACGATATTCTCAGCATCCTGACCGATAAGATTACGAATGGAACCGTCCAGCCCAATACCCATGTTGGCGATGACATTTCGATAACCGTTGTCAAGTGTCCAGTCGGTTGCCCCTTCAATGATAGAAGAGATTACCGTGTTGTAGAG
>VYCZ01000296.1 GCA_009843675.1 Gammaproteobacteria bacterium
CATCAAAGCGGAGAGCATGGCAGGCCGGATTGATACACGCTTAATTGCGAATGTAGCTGAACGTGACAAAGGCCGCGTTTATCTCACACCTACAGAGGAACACGAAGAAATCGCAGGGGAAGCTCAACCGGCATGGAGGCCGGACCAGAGGTTGAACAGGGATACCACCAATCTGGTGAGCGGGCGTGGTTACGGTTTTTTTACCTGGGCCGACCTCTTCACCCCCCGCCAACTGAGCGCCCTGACCACCTTCTCCGACCTGATAGCTACAGCCATCGACAAGGCCAAAACCGATTATCTGGACGGGGGAATACCCACCCTCCCAAGTGATAAACGAACCTTGCGGGATGGCGGCACGGGAGCAACGGCGTATGCGGAGGCGGTGGGAGTATACTTATCATTTGCATTAGATCGGTGTTGTGATTTTTCCAACTCGTGCACACGCTGGGTCTCGGGCAATCAGAAAGTGATGAATCTTTTCGGGAAACAAGCTATCGCAATGACATGGGACTTTCCTGAGGCTGCCGTTTTAAACAAGGTTGTTGGCGGGTACATGCCGGCAGTGACGTTTATATCCGAGTGTTTGTTAAAACTTGCTCAGAATGGGACTGGGTTCGCATGTCAGAGTGATGCAATGACCAATACAACATCCAAGGAAAAGGTCGTTTCTACGGATCCCCCTTATTACGACAATATCGGCTATGCTGATCTATCGGATTTCTTCTATGTTTGGTTGCGACGTTCAGTACGTTCAATTTTTCCTGATTTGTTCTCTACGCTCGCAGTTCCAAAAGCTGATGAACTGGTTGCTACTCCATACCGTCATGGCAGTAAGGACAAGGCCGAAAAATTCTTTCTGGACGGTATGACACAGGCAATGCAACACTTGTCGACACAAGCGCATACCGAATTTCCTGTTACCATCTACTATGCTTTCAAACAGTCTGAGACCAAAGGGGACACAGGCACAACCAGTACCGGTTGGGAAACCTTCCTCGATGCTGTGATAATGTCAGGACTTTCCATTACTGGAACTTGGCCGATGCGTAGCGAGCAAACATATCGGAGCGTAGGCTTAGGCACCAACGCTCTCGCCTCCAGCATCGTCCTCGTCTGCCGCCGCCGTTCCGAACGCGCGCCAATCGCCTCCCGCCGTGAATTCGTCGCCGCCCTCAAGGATGAACTCCCCGCCGCCCTGTCCCACCTGCAATCCGGCAACATCGCGCCGGTGGATCTGGCTCAGGCTGCCATCGGGCCGGGGATGGCGGTGTATTCCCGTTATGGCAAGGTGCTGGATGCCCAGGGCCAGCCCGTGTCCGTGCGTGACGCACTTACTTTGATCAACCAGACCCTGGATGAGGCCCTGGCAGAGCAGGAAGGGGATTTCGATTCCGACAGCCGCTGGGCGCTGGCCTGGTTCGATCAGCAGGGCTTCAACGATGGCGAGTACGGCGTCGCGGAAACCCTGTCCAAGGCCAAGAACACCAGCGTCGCCGGCTTGGTGGAAGCGGGCATCCTGGCCTCCCGAGGCGGCAAGGTGCGACTGCTGAACCCTCTGGAACTGTCCGACGACTGGAATCCGGAAACCGACACGCGGCTCCCGGCCTGGGAAGTGGCGCACCACCTGATCCGCGTCCTGGAAACCGGCGGCGAGAGCGCCACCGCCGCCCTCGTCAAGCGCCTTGGCTCCAAGGCGGAAATCGCCCGGGAACTGTGCTACCGCCTGTACACCGTCTGCGAACGCAAACAACGCCCGTCTGAAGCTCTGTGGTACAACTCTTTGGTACAAAGCTGGCCCGAAATCGAACGCCTGTCCCGCACCATCACCGCGCCCGGCCAATCCGAGATGTTTTGAATGGAAGAGACTTGAACGATGGTTACACGATTATATTCCGACGAGAAGTCTGAATTTTGAGACAGACAGGCGAACGAGTTGGAAAGAAAGTTGAATTACACCCGGATTGCGTTAAAATGGTGTATCTACCTATGTTTATACATCATCAGGAGTGACTGAGATGCTGCTTACTGTAAAAAAATGGGGCAATAGCGCGGCGATACGGCTTCCTGCCAAAGTATTGAACGCGGCGCAGGTTGGAATAGAACAGCGTGTCAACGTTCATGTGCAAGGACGTAGAATTGTAATCGACCCTGCTGTGGATGAGGATAATCTCGATACATTACTGACACAGATCACTCCGGAAAATGTTCATGATGAAGTAAGTTTTGGCCCGCCCGCCGGCAAAGAAGCATTTTAATGCCATCATCTTATGTCCCCGATACGGGCGATATCATCTGGTTGGATTTTGATCCATCGGCAGGCCATGAGCAAGCGGGTCATCGACCGGCTCTGGTATTGTCGCCGAAGCGTTATAACGGCAAGACCGGACTTTTGATTTGCGTTCCGCTTACCAGCCGCATCAAAGGGTTCCCCTTTGAAGTCGAATTCCAGGACGGATCAAGACAAGGTGTGGCCCTTGCCGACCAGGTCAAGAGTCTCGATTGGAGGGTCCGCAATGCGCAGAGAAAGGGCAAGGCAGATAATGAAGTAGTGAGCAGGATTCGAACCAAGATCAAGCTTTTACTACAACTCACCTGAGAGCATAAAATGAGAATGGCCGGGAAACAACAGCAGCCATTTTCTTTTCCTTTGGTAGGCTGCCACCGTCAGATTCAGTGAGGGTGATATAATGCCCCCGTAATGTGTAAGGGCAGGGTTACGTAATGGCGATTACCAACCATGAACGCGTCGGCAAGGCGCTGGAGTTGCTGAAAGCGGGGCTGGGACCGTTTGTGGCGCGCGAGGTCAAGAGCGCTATACAGTCCCGGCAGGTGGATGCCCATAAGCTGCAAGGTTATGTTGAGGACCCTTTACTGGCGGAAAAACCCATCAGTGAATGGGACAGCGCAGGGTTGCTCAAGATTATGTGGGAAACGTGGAACGAGGTATTCCGGCAAACGCTGGGGCCGGCAGAGCGGGGGCTGGTAGGCGAGTTGCGCGGGATTCGCAACAGGTGGGCACACCAGGAAAGTTTCTCCAGTGACGATGCCTATCGCGCTCTGGACTCGACGGAGCGCTTGTTGAAGGCCGTTTCCGCCCCGGAATCCGGCGAGGTGGAACGGAGCAGGCTGGGATTACTGCGCACGCGCTTTGATGAACAGACCCGGAGCGAGCGCAGGAAGCAGACCGGCCTGGCGCTGGATACCGGAGCGACGGGGAACCTGAAACCCTGGCGCGATGTGATTACCCCTCACGAGGATGTCGCCAGTGGCCGTTACCAGCAGGCGGAGTTCGCGGCCGACCTTTCGCAGGTACACAAGGGCGAGGGTGCCGCTGAGTACCGCGAACCCCTGGAGTTTTTCCGCCGCACCTACCTGACTGACAGCCTGAAAAAACTGCTGGTTAACGCGATCCTGCGTCTGAACGGGCGGGGTGGCGACCCGGTGGTGCAGTTGCAGACCAACTTTGGCGGCGGCAAGACCCATTCCATGCTGGCCTTGTATCACCTGTTCTCCGGCGTCAAGCCGACCGACCTGCTCGGCATGGACGAGTTGATGCAGGAAGCTGGCGCCGACAAATTACCGCAGGCAAAACGCGTGGTGCTGGTCGGCACCAGGATTTCTCCGGGCAAACCGGACAAGAAGGATGATGGGGTGGATGTGCGCACCCTCTGGGGCGAACTGGCCTGGCAGTTGGGCGGTAAGGCGGCCTGGCAACTGCTGGACGCTGATGATGAGCGCGCCACCAATCCCGGCGATACGTTACGGCAGTTGTTCAATCAATATGGCCCTTGTGTGATACTGATTGATGAGTGGGTGGCCTATGCCCGCCAGTTGCACGAGCAAAGCGACCTGCCGGGTGGTAGCTTCGATACTCAGTTCAGTTTTGCCCAGGCGCTGACAGAGGCAGCCAAGGCCGCTGACAACTGTTTACTGGTGATCAGCCTGCCGGCATCGGATACGGCATCCCACCATGAGACTGCCGAGGTTGGCGGTCTGCGCGGTGTGCAAGCTTTGCAGCGCTTGAAAAACGTCATTGGCCGGGTTGAATCGGCATGGCGTCCGGCCAGCGCCGAGGAAGGGTTCGAGATCGTCCGGCGCCGCTTGTTCCAGCCCTTGAGCGGCAACGAGTCCTACAAATATCGGGACGTGGTGGCGCGGGAATTTAGCGGGCTATACCAGCGCCAGGGCCAGGAGTTTCCGTCACAATGCCGGGAAGCGGACTATGAGCAGCGTATCCGCTCCGCCTACCCGATACATCCTGAAGTTTTCGACCGCTTGTACGAGGACTGGTCCACCCTGGTGCATTTCCAGCGCACCCGCGGGGTGTTGCGCCTCATGGCCGCGGTGATCCACAACCTGTGGGAAACGGGCGACAAGAGCGCCTTGATCCTGCCGTGCAGCATCGCCCTTGACGACGGCAATATTCAACGGGAGTTGACCCGCTACCTGCCGGATAACTGGACGCCGATTATTGAAAAAGACGTGGACGGCGCCGGTTCCCTGCCGCGGCAAATCGACCGTCAGGCGCCGAACCTGGGCAAGCTGTCTGCTTGCCGGCGCGTTGCCCGCACGATTTACCTGGGATCAGCTCCCGGCGCCGGTGCGACGCATCGGGGGGTGGATAATCGGCAGGTCAAGCTCGGCTGTGTCATGCCGGGAGAAACGTCGGCCCCGTTCGGTGACGCCTTGATGCGCCTGGCAAATGCCGCGACTTACCTGTACCGGGACGGTAGCCGTTACTGGTACGCGACGCAACCCACGGTGCGAAAACTGGCGGAAGATCGCGCCGAACAGTTTGGCCGCGACCCGGATAAAGTGGCGGCTGAACTGGCTGACAGGCTCCGGGCCGACCTGAGACAAACCGGCGACTTCGGCAGGGTGCATCCCCTGCCCCAAAGCGCACAGGACGTGCCTGATGATTGGGAGGCGCGGCTGGTCGTGCTGGGGGTGGAGCAACCCTATAGCAGGGACGCCGGCAATGCCGCGGAAACTGCCGCCAAGGCTATCCTGGAATCAAGAGGCAGCGCACCTCGCCTCTACCGTAACACCCTGGTGTTCCTGGCGGCGGACCAGGCCCGGGTGCAGGAACTGGACGAAGCGGTGCGCCTGTACCTGGCCTGGGATTCCATCGTCGCGGAGAGAGAGGAGCTTAACCTTGACCCCCAGCAGGTGAAGCAGGCGCAAACCCAGCGGGATTCGGCGTCCGCCACCGTGGATACACGGGCGCCGGAAACCTGGCAATGGTTACTGGTTCCCACCCAGGAAAACGCGCAACAGACGGAAATCCGCTGGGAGGCGCTGCGGTTGTCCGCCACTGATGCCCTGGCCGTGCGCGCCGGGAAGCGCCTCATAAAAGATGAGTTGCTGCTTGATGGTTTTGCCGGCACCGGTCTGCGTATGGAACTGGAAAAAATACCCTTGTGGCGCGGTGATCACGTGCAGGTGAAACAACTCATTGAGGATTTTGCCAGTTACCTTTACCTGCCGCGTTTGCGTGACCCGGACGTGTTGTTGCAGGCTGTCAACAGTGGTCTTGCGAGTCTCACCTGGGAGCGGGACGGCTTTGCGTTTGCGGACAGTTATGACGAGGTAGAGCAGAGGTATCGCGGGTTACAGGCCGGGCAGATCCAGGAAATGGAGCTATTACGCGCAGCGCTGCTGGTGAAGCCGGAGGTAGCGCGCAGACAGCTTGATGAGGAAAGGAAAGCCAATGACGGGGCGTCAGGTGATGAAGTGGGAGCTGGTGGAGACAGGCCTCCTATAATTGATGGCCCGCCACTACCGCGCGGCATAGCAGACGGGGAGAAAGATCAGCCGCTGCCGCGCCGCTTCCACGGCTCCGTGGAGCTGGATGCTGCCAGGGTAGGACGCGATGCCAGCCAGGTCGCTGATGAGGTGATTTCACATCTCTCAGGACTGGTCGGCGCTGAAGTCACCGTCACCCTGGAAATTGCGGCCAGTATTCCTGATGGCGCTCCGGATAATGTCGTTCGCACCGTTACAGAAAACAGCAATACGCTGAAGTTCCAAAGTCACGGCTTTGAGAAGGATTAATTCAGTAATGATGAGGGGAGCGCCCCACCAACAGTTTGCCGAGCAGATGAATCATGTGGATTGTTTTTCAACCCGGTGCAGGAATACGGTCATCTCCTTTGCCGCCTGGATGTCGCCGCGTTTTTCAGCGACTGCTATGCCCTGCCTGAAGGCCCTGGCTGCCTCCGGATGTTTCCCGGCAGCGGCCAGCGTCCTGCCGTATATTTTCCAGGCGGCGGAGTAGTCAGGGTCCATCTCCAC
>VYCZ01000241.1:0-2364 GCA_009843675.1 Gammaproteobacteria bacterium
CCTGCCGTTCGCCTGCAAAGGCGGCGTTTGCGCCACCTGCAAGGCAAAATTACTGGAAGGAGAAGTGGACATGGATATCAACCATGCCCTGGAAGCAGATGAAGTGGCGGCGGGTTATATACTCACCTGCCAGTCCCACCCGGTAACCGACAGCGTCGTCGTCGACTTCGACCAGTGACGTGAAACAGGTCAGCAACCTGTTGGAGGAGTTTTCCGCCCGTAAGCCCATACGCACCGGATCGTTGGTCGTCACCGTGTTCGGGGACGCGGTCTCACCCCATGGCGGCGCCATCTGGCTGGGCAGCCTGATCAGGGTCCTGGAACCGTTCGGCCTGAATCACAGGCAGATCCGCACGGCGGTATTCAGGCTGGTAAAAGAGGACTGGCTGGCTGCGGCCCAGGTGGGCAGGCGCAGTTATTACAGCTTTACCGAAACGGGGCGGAAACACTATGAAAAGGCCGCGCGCCGCATTTACTACGCCGGCCGGCAGCCCTGGGACGGGAAGTGGACGCTGGTATTGCCTTCCCTCTGCAACCATGAGGAAAAAGACCTGTTGCGCCGGGAGTTGTCCTGGCTGGGCTACGGCGCGCTGATGCCGGGGTTGCTGGCATATCCTTCCGCCGACAGGCAATCACTGGATGAGACCCTGATGGAACTGGGATTGACCGGGAAGGCGCTGGTGTATATCGCCGGCACGGAAGACCTGGCCTCCCGCGAGGTATTGCGCCGGTTGTCCCACGATTGCTGGAACCTGGATGAGATAGAAAAAAGGTATAACCATTTCATCCGGCGTTTTCACCCTGTTTACCGCGCCTTGAGAAGAGCGAAGAAAACGGAGCACGCTCAATCGTTCCAGGTGCGAACCCTGCTGGTACACGAATACCGCCGCATACATTTACAGGATTCGGACCTGCCGGAGGAACTCCTGCCGCCGAACTGGTCCGGCGCGGCCGCGTATAACCTTACGAAAAACATATACCGCGCAGTGCGGGAAGACTCGGTGGAGTACCTGATGAAAAACATGGAGACCGTAGAGGGCGGCCTGAGAGAACCGGACACAGGGTTCTATTCCCGATTTAATGAACCGGGTATATAATTTTTCATTTCAAACAGGGGGCAGACAATGCAGGGCCTGATGATGGACGAGCAGTTGACCATTACCTCGATAATGGAACACGCCGACAGGAACCATCCCGGTGCAGAGATCGTATCCGTTACCTGTGACAGTCCGAGACACAGGTATACCTATGCGGATGCATTCCGCAGGACCCGCCGGCTGGCGAATGCCCTGATCGATTACGGCGTACGGCAGGGTGATCGCATCGCGACCTTTGCCTGGAACGATTACCGCCATTTTGAGTTGTACTACGGCATCGCAGGCATCGGGGCCGTGACCCACACGGTAAACCCGCGCCTGTTCCCGGACCAGATCAACTATATCGTTGACCACGCGCAAGACAGGCTGGTCTTTGTCGATCCCCTGATTATTCCGGCGCTGGAGAAAATCAAGGATGACCTGCCCTGTGTGGAAGCTTATATCGTTTTGACGGATGACGGCAATATGCCTGAGACGGACCTGAAGAACGCGCAGTCCTATGAATCCTTCATCGGCTCCCAACCGGACCGGATTGACTGGCCTGAACTGGACGAGAAAACGGCCTGCTGCCTGTGTTATACCTCCGGAACGACCGGCAATCCCAAGGGGGTGCTGTACCATCACCGCGCCATGGTATTGCACACGCTTATCGGCATCTCGCCAGACTGTTTTGACCGGTCTGTCCGGGACGTGGTCATGCCGGTTGTGCCCATGTTCCACGTCAATGCCTGGGGCCTGGCCTACGGCGCGCCGATAGCCGGCACCAAGCTGGTCTTTCCCGGCCCCAAAATGGGGGACGGCGCAACCCTCCAGGCATTGATTGAAGAGGAGGAAGTGACTTATTCCGCCGGCGTGCCCACCGTGTGGTTGAACCTGCTCAAGTATCTTGACGAGACGGGCAAGCAGGTCAACTCCCTGCAACGGGTCGTAATAGGCGGTGCGGCCTGTCCCCGGTCCGTAATGGAGGAATTCGAGGACCGCCATGGCGTTTATGTCAATCATGCCTGGGGGATGACGGAGATGAGCCCCCTGGGCACCTTCAACACCCTGAAACCGGAAATGCAGAAGCTTCCCAGGGAGGAGCAATTCGCCGTCAGGGAGAAGCAGGGGCGGGCGCTGTACGGCGTCGAGATGAAGATAGTCGATGATGAAAATAATGAACTGCCCTGGGACGGACAATCACCAGGCATGATAAGGTTCGCGGTCCGTTGATCTGGAGGGACTATTTAAAAACCGGCCTGACCAATGCCGTTCATGATGAGGTCGG
>VYCZ01000241.1:2374-6279 GCA_009843675.1 Gammaproteobacteria bacterium
AAGCTGGGGCGGGCGCTGTACGGGGTCGTGATGAAGATAGTCGATGTTGAAAATAATGATCTGCCCTGGGACGGACAATCACCAGGGCTGCTGAAGGTGCGCGGACCGTTCATCTGCAGCGACTATTACAACACCGGCGAGCCCAGTGACGTACATGATGAGGACGGCTGGTTCAGCACCGGTGACGTGGGCACGATAGACCCGGAGGGATACCTGCAGATTACCGACAGGTCCAAGGACGTCATCAAGTCCGGGGGCGAGTGGATCAGTTCCATAGACCTGGAAAACACTGCAGTCGGCCATCCCGACGTTGCCGAGGCGGCCGTGATAGGGGTGCCTCACCCGAAGTGGTCGGAACGGCCGTTGCTGATCGTCGTCAGGAAACAAGACAGTGAACTGAGCAAGGAGGCAATCCTGGACTGGCTCAAGGACAGGGTGGCGAAATGGTGGCTGCCCGATGACGTGGTCTTCGTCGATGAAATCCCGCACACCGCGACGGGCAAGATACGGAAGACCGAACTGCGCAAGCGCTTCGCGGGGTCAGAGTAAAATTTCTGACGAAATTCTTACTCTGACCCTGAAAATCCAGGAACTTCCGTGAATACCGTGACGGAATTAAGTATTTTGTCCCCAGAATTCCATAATCACAACTGACAGTAATCTGAAAAGGCGAACGCGCATGTCCTCACATTTATCAGTAATGGTTCACTGCTATTTCCTGGCAGCGCTGGCATATAACGTGGCCAGCCAGGCGCTGCATGACATGACGGGAAGGAAACTGGCGCCCACAGACCCGGTGTTCGGTATCCTGTTTATCTCCCTGGTATATCTCGTATACCTGTTGAAACCTTATCTTCCCCTGTACCCGTTTTCATTGCTGATGTTCGTGCTCCTGGCGATGATCGTGCGTTTCGGCATCATTCAGCACCTGCTGAATTACTCTTCACAGACCTACCACTCCCGCCTCAGTTGGCTGCTTGCCATCCTGATAAACATATTCGGTTGTATCGTCCTGCCAATCGCCTCGTTTTACCCCGGAACCTGACCCCTGGGAATTCCTGTGGAAATAGCGGGGGTCAGAGTAAAATTTCTGACGAAATTCTTACTCCGACCCCATATTTACCGAATTAAGTGTTGTGTCCCTGAATTTCCCCAGGCTACATTATCTCCCATGGATTAACTACCTCAAGACCTGCCGCGACAAACGGGTTTGTATCCCGCGTGGCGATAATCATCCCGTTGGCAGCAGCCGTTGCAGCTATATAACCGTCAGCCGTACTGATTGATTGGCCGGCCATCCTTGCCTGTGATATGACTTCGGCATAGGCTTCCGTGACCGTAATATCGAAAGGCAATACGCGGCCGGAGAACAACGGCAACAACTTGTTTTCCAGGCTGTTCCGTAACCTTGTTTTACGTCTCCCGGATGGTAGCAAGGCCGCTCCAAAGCGCAGTTCTGCCACGGTGATTGCCGACAGGTACAGTGTTTCAATGGCCTGTTTATTGATCCAGTCCAGGACGCGGGGTTCAGGGTCCGGTCGCAGCGACTCCGAGAGCACGTTGGTATCCAGCATGATCATTCAAAACTCACATGTCTGGCAGGACTCTTGTCGCGCACCTGCTCAATAAGCGCAATTTCTCCGTCGGTCAATTTTACTTTCCGGCCTATCTCAGCCAGTAGGGAACCCAGCTTGACGCGACTCTCGGGTTTTACGGTTTGTTTCAGAATTGCACGGACCTCGGCCTCGGTGCTGTTCCCGTTCCGGGCAGCGCGTACTCGTAAGGCACGATGAACGTCATCCGGCAGATTGCGTATCGTCAGGCTTGCCATAATCATCACCATCATCATTTGCTTTCAATGATAGCAATCATACTATAATGCTATCATTATTGCAACTCTTTCTGGAACTCTTTGGTGGTCACAGACAGGTGGTCACAGACATTTGCAATGTCCCTGGCTTGCAAGTAAGATAAACCCTGATAGCAGCCCTTAACTGCCGCCGGATGCAGCAGTGATACGAAGGGACCGGTAAGACGGGCTGCTTGCCGCTGGAGTTATGGCCAGCGAAACGGCGGACTAGTGTGCCGGCCGGGAGAACCGAACAACGAGATAGGAGAAGGAACAATGGCTGATGTGGCGTTTGATACTTTGAAGATGGCGCAAGGTCTGAAGGACTCTGGCATGGAGGACAAACAGGCGGAAGCGGTGGTGATATTGATGCACGATGCGATTAATGAACGGGTGGCGACCAGGACTGATTTGACCACAACGGAGTCGGCGCTTCGTGGTGATATGGAGAAGATGGAGTCGGCGCTTCGTGGTGATATGGAGAAGATGGAAATGTCCCTCCGTGGTGATATGGAGAAGATGGAGTTTGCCCTGCGTGGTGACATGAAGAAGATGGAGATGGCCCTTCGTGGTGATATGGAGAAGATGGAGATCTCCCTTCGTGGCGATATGGAGAAGATGGAATTGCGGATGACGGTGAAGTTTTTCCTGATACAGGCATCGTTCAGTGCGCTGCTGTTTGCCGCGCTCAGGTTGTTTCTCTTGCCCGCCTGACCAACAACCTCCGTTTTGTAGTTCCGTCGCACAGCAGCGCCGCGTCAGCATTACTGAGATTGCTCGCCGCATGGCGGAGTTGGGAATTGCAGTGCGCGCTGTTACCCGCCCACCGTTTTTTTACGTCCGAATATCGAATCAATGAATTTCAGAACTGCCCTTCATCCAAAGCCATGATCGTCCCGCTGCCGGCCCGGATGGCGGAGAAATGGCCGGCGGTCCTGGGCAGGTAGTGTTCGGCGTAGAAGCGGGCCGTTACTATCTTGCTCCGGTAAAACTCATCACCTGAGGAAGCGGACTTTTGCGCGGCGATCATTGCCGCCCGGGCCATCTGCCAGCCGCCGCACACGTAGCCCATCAGCATGAGGAAATTGATGGCAACGGAACCCGGCGCGTCCGGGTCGTCCCGGTAGTTGCTCAATAACCAGTCCGTGGCCTGCGCCAGTTTTCCGGTTGCATCGTCCAGGGCGCGCTTGATGACGGCCTGGCCGGCGTCGACATCGGACAGGGCGGCGATAGTTTGCCTGATCTCGCCGATGAGGTCCCCGAGCGCCTTGCCGTCATCCCTGATGATCTTGCGGCCGACCAGGTCCTGGGCCTGGATACCGTTGGTCCCCTCGTAAATACTGGTGATTCGCGCGTCCCGGAAGTGCTGGGCGGCGCCGGTTTCCTCGATGTAGCCCATGCCGCCGTGTACCTGTACGCCCAGTGAAGCGATTTCCTGGGCCAACTCGGTGGACCAGCCCTTGACCACCGGGGTCAGCAGGGCAAATCGTTCACTGTGGTTGCCGCTGTCCGGAGAGTGATTCATGTGATCGAGTGAGGTTGCGGTGACATAAGCGACCGCACGCATCGCCTCACAGCCGGACTTCATCAGCATCAGCATACGGCGCACGTCCGCGTGCTGTATGATCCGGGCGCGTCCGGACTGCCCCGGTCTCCTGCCCTGTTCACGCTCTTTCGCATAGGCCAGCGCCTGCTGGTAGGCGCGTTCGCTGATACTGAGACCCTGTATGCCGACCGACAGGCGGGCGTGGTTCATCATGGTGAACATGCAGGCTATGCCGTCATGCTCTGCGCCCACCAGGTAACCGTGGGCGCCGCCGTCGTCGCCGTAACTCATGACACAGGTCGGGCTGCTGTGAATGCCCAGTTTGTGTTCGATGGAAACCGGCTGGACATCGTTGCGCCGGCCGGTGGAACCGTCCGCGTTGACCATGTACTTCGGGACCATGAACAGGCTGATACCCTTGATGCCCGGCGGCGCGTCGGGGAGGCGGGCCAGGACGCGGTGCAGGATATTGTCAGTAAAGGCGTGGTCGCACAAGGTGATGATGATTTT
>VYCZ01000093.1 GCA_009843675.1 Gammaproteobacteria bacterium
GTTTCCTGTATCCTGTGCGCTGATTCCGCTCCCAAGCGAAAGTTATTCATTATTTCGGCAAACAGACATGAGCAACGAAAGACGGGCCTCGGTTGACAGGTCGACAAAAGAGACACAGATATCCGTCGAACTGAACCTGGACGGGACAGGTGGCGCAGACCTGGATATAGGCGTTCCCTTTCTCGAACACATGCTTGACCAGGTTGCGCGGCACGGTATGTTCGACCTGGCCGTCAAGGCAAAAGGCGATCTTGAAATCGACGCGCACCACACCGTCGAGGACGTCGGCATTTCCCTGGGGCAGGCCTTCAGGCAGGCGCTGGGGGACAAACGCGGGATCCGCCGTTACGGGCACGCCTACGTGCCCCTGGACGAAGCGCTGTCGCGGGTAGTCCTGGATTTCTCCGGCAGGCCCGGCCTGGACTACCACGTCGAATACCCCCGGGCCCGTGTAGGTGAATTCGACATCGACCTGCTGCGGGAATTTTTCCAGGGGTTCGTCAACCATGCGATGGTCACCCTGCACATCGATAATATCCGCGGCAGAAACACGCACCACATCGCGGAGACGATCTTCAAGGCCTTCGGCCGCTCCCTGCGCGTTGCCGTGGAGCGGGACCCGCGCATGGAAGGAATTCTGCCCTCGACAAAAGGCAGCCTGTAACCCGTCATCCGCCCATGGGAGCCTCCGCGCGTAAAACCGTCGCCATCCTGGACTATGGTTCGGGCAACCTGCACTCAGTGGCAAAAGCGCTCGAATTCGTGGCGGGTGAAGATTATTCGGTGCTCGTCAGTGATGATCGCGACGCGGTCCTGGCGGCTGAACGCATCGTCTTTCCCGGACAAGGCGCCATAGGCCAGTGCATGCAGACCCTGGTTGACAAGGGCTTTCCGGCCCTGCTCAGGGATTGCATCCTCAACAAACCCTTCCTGGGTATCTGCCTGGGTCTGCAGACCCTGATGGATTACAGCGAGGAGGACGACGGAACTGAAGGCCTGGCGCTGATACCAGGGAAAGTGCTCAGGTTCCCGCCGGCTGCCAGGGATGAAGGCGGCGATCCGTACAAGATACCGCACATGGGCTGGAACAAGGTAACACAGACAACGCCGCATCCCTTGTGGAACAACATCAGGGACGACGAACGGTTTTACTTCGTCCACAGTTACTATGTGAAGCCGGAGAATGACAGCGATTCAACCGGGGTCACGGAATATATCGTCCGTTTCACTTCCGCCGCGGCGCGGGACAACCTGTTCGCGACGCAATTCCACCCGGAAAAGAGCCAGCGTCCGGGACTCACGCTGCTCAGGAATTTCCTGGATTGGCGGCCATAGTCGCCCTTGGCAAAAACACCAATAAATGACAGGGGGCAGCCCTGAACTGCCCCCGATATCTGGCCTGGAAAATTAAGAAACTGAGTCTTTCAGAGCTTTCAGCAGCGTCGCGCGCACGGCTACGGTTGCCGGTTTTGCCGCGATGGTGATTCTCTCACCGGTAGCCGGGTTTATGCCGGGACGTTCCGGACGGGCGGGTTTTATAACCCGGCTCAATTTAACGCCCATTGAGGGGATGGTGAATTCCCCGGAAGCGCCATTCTGCAGATGACGTACGGCCAGTCCGGCCATAGAGTCCAGTACTGCCCCAACCTGTTTTTTTGTCAGGCCCGTGTCTTCTGCTATATGTGCCAGAATTTGAGATTTGGTTTGCTTCTCAGCAATCGCTTGCGGTCTATCAGACATATCTGCCTCTCTCTATGGAAGTATGTGTTTAATGTTTATTGTTCGTGTAACCGATCACTCCCTGATATAAGGTAATCCCTGACGCAGCTATTCACAAATTATGTCTTTGGAATGCCCCCTCCCCAGGTTACGATTATATTACAAAAAAAACGGCTTGTGGGGAAATATTTACGGTAAGCGTTTTCAACGCCCTGTCCTGTTGCACAGGGACCGGAACAGCTCCCTGTTGCCGGCAGAAACGAATGCGTCAAAATGGCGCTGGAACATTTTTTTCGTCGCTTTTTCCCGCTTTGCGTAGATATCGCCCAGGTAATCCATGGCGGCCTTGACATCGCGGTGCCGCCTCCCGGGAAAATTTTCCTGCCAGTGGCTGAGATATTCCTGTTGAACCTGGTAATCGACAATATCTCCAAGCACATTCTGGAGTTTGCGTAACTGCCTTATCGCCCGTTCCACGTCCCGTGCGGGGTACAGGGTGCGGAACGCTTCCAGCAGGTAACGCAGTTTTTTGCCGGAAATGCGTAATTCATGCAGGGCTTCGTCGGACTTCGCGCCCGCCGCCCGGCGGCCGTGTTTTCGCATCCGTTTCCAGGCCTTCCATATGGCCTCTCCGGCAGCGTCGCCGACGACGGGAGCTGTCCCGGTTTCCTCCCGGGCCTGTTGCTGCAGGGCTTCACGCCAGTCGTGCACGTAATTATGAAAGCGATCCGAATCCAGCGCGCTCAGCAGGTCCGTTCTCTCCGTCCCACGGCGCTGCTCCAGGAATGACTGCAACGGCATCAGCTGCTCATACATCCCGGCAGGCAGCAATTGCCGGTACTGCCGGAAGGCGAGCAAAAACACATCTATGTCACGCAGGGTGGAAGTCTGTTTGCTGAGCCAGGAAAAAAACTCCCTGCCCAGTTCCCGTACCGGCACAGGCAGGGCGTCCTTGAGACCGGAGATCAATGATCGGCTGCGGCGGCTGGCGACCCTGAAATCATGCAGAAACTCCGCATCGATATCATCCCTGATCCCCGGTATATTGCTTTCCATCAAATCCAGCTGCGAGAGCAGTACGGCCGACAGTGCCTGGCGGATCGCCATACCCCGGTTCAGTTGCATATTCATTGTTGACGAATAATGTCCGGGGGTCCTGCCCTGTCCTCCGAATCATTGGCCGGCAACAGCCGTTGCCTCCCTGGCGAGTGCGCGGTACGCGATATCGGTGCGGTAAAACAGAGCGTCACAATCCACCGCTGCAACCGCCCGGTATGCCTCGTCCCTGGCCCTGGTGACGCTGTCGCCCAGGGCGGTCACGCACAGAACCCTGCCGCCGTTGGTGAGAACCTCGTCCCCTTCCTGCCGGGTTCCGGCATGAAATACCTTCACCGTCCCGTCTACCCGTTCCAGGCCGTTAATCGCCCTGTCCCGGGTCGTGCCCTCGGGATACCCCGACGAAGCCATCACTACGCCCACGGCCGGGCGCGGGTCCCAGGATACCGCATCCGTGCGCAGCCGTTGCGACAGCGCCATATCGCACATCGCCGGCAAATCTCCTTTGAGGCGCATCAGGATAGGCTGGGTCTCGGGATCACCGAGGCGGCAGTTGAACTCGAGAACCTCGGGGTTGCCGTCTGCATCCACCATCAGCCCGGCATACAGGAACCCGCGATAGGGGGCGCCTTCCTCGCGCATGCCGGCAATGGCCGGTTCAATGACACGCCGCATGATCCTGTCATGCAAGGTGTCGTCCATGATGGAAGAAGGGGAATACGCGCCCATGCCGCCGGTGTTGGGCCCGGCATCACCGTCGTCCCTGGCCTTGTGGTCCTGGGAACTGGCCAGCGGGATTGCTCTCTCGCCGTCGCTGATCACGATGAAGCTGGTCTCCTCTCCGTCAATGAAATCCTCTATCACGACCCGCTGTCCGGCTGCGCCGAACTTGCCGCCGGACATCATGCCGGTCAGCGCCCCGGCGGCCTCGGCGCGGGTCCGGGCAACGGTCACGCCTTTGCCCGCGGCCAGTCCGTCTGCCTTCACCACTATCGGGAAGTTCCTCGTCTCCAGGTAGTCCAGGGCGGCGTCAAGTTCGGTAAAGCTCTCATAATCGGCGGTCGGAATACCGTGCCGGCGCATGAAGGCCTTGCTGAAGTTCTTCGAACCTTCCAGCATGGCAGCCTGCGCGGAGGGACCGAAGCAGCGCAGCCCCACTTTCTCAAACGCATCCGTGATGCCGGCAACCAGCGGCGCTTCGGGACCCACTATGGTCAGCGCCACGGCGCGCGTTCGGGCAAATTCAACCAGGCCTTCCGTATCAGAAGGCGCAAGAGGGACATTCTTGACCCTATCCTCCAGCGCCGTGCCTGCGTTGCCCGGCGCCACATAGACTTTTCCCACCTCCGGCGATTGCGCCGATTTCCAGGCCAGGGCGTGTTCCCGCCCGCCGCCGCCGATGATCAGGACGTCCATCAGTGGCGAAAATGGCGCATCGAGGTGAATACCATTGCCATGTCGTGTTCATCCGCTGCCGCGACGACCTCGCTATCCCGCACCGAACCTCCCGGCTGTATCACGGCCCTGATGCCTGATGCTGCGGCGGAATCGATGCCGTCCCGGAACGGGAAAAACGCATCCGATGCCATTACCGCGCCGGCGACCTCGAGACCGGCATCGGCGGCCTTGATGGCGGCGATGCGGGCGCTGTAAACCCGGCTCATCTGGCCGGCGCCGATACCTACCGTCCGGTTGTCCCTGGCGTAGACGATGGCGTTTGACTTTACGTATTTCACCACCTGCCAGGCAAACAGCATATCCTTGAGTTCCCCTGTGCCGGGTTTGCGCCGGGATACCACGTTCAATTGATCCGGCTTGACTGTTCCGGTATCGGAGTCCTGGACCAGCAAGCCGCCGCTGACGCGTTTCAGCTCCAGTTGCGCGGGCCGGGAAACCCGTTCGCCGGTTACCAGCACCCGTACCCCCGGCTTTGTTTCCGTGATGGGAAGGACTCCCTCTTCCAGGTCCGGCGCCAGGATGACCTCCACGAACTGCTGTTCGATGATAGTCTGCGCGGTCTCCCGGTCCAGGCTGCGATTGAATGCGATGATTCCGCCGAACGCGGAAACCGGATCAGTCTCGTAGGCCGCGGCATAAGCATCTTTGAGCGACCCTGCCGCCGCTACGCCGCAGGGATTCGCATGCTTGACGATAACGCAGGCAGGACCGTCAAACCCCGACACGCATTCCAGGGCCGCGTCGGCGTCGGCAAGATTATTATAGGAAAGTGCTTTCCCCTGCAACTGGCGGGCCGCGGCCAGCGTGCCGGCGGCGGGTTCCGGTTCCGTATAGAAGGCCGAGGACTGGTGCGGGTTCTCGCCGTACCTCAGTTCTTCGGCGAGGGCGAACTGCATAGTGTAGGTGTGCGGGTAATTCCGGCTGTTGCCCTCGTGGTCCGAGGCGCCGAGGTAGTTGGCCACGTTGGCATCGTAGTTCGCCGTGTGTGAAAAGACCTTTTGCGCCAGCCGGAAACAGGTCTCCACACTCAGCCGGGCGCCGTTCTCACGCAGTTCTTTCAAGACCGCAGGGTAGTCCGCCGCATCAACGATGACGCCGGTATATTCATAATTCTTGGCTGCGGCCCTGAGCATCGCCGGCCCGCCTATATCGATGTTTTCGACCGCCTCGGCCAGGGTGCAGTCGGCGCGTTTGACAGTGGCCTCGAACGGATACAGGTTAACGACAACCAGATCTATGGGTGGGATGTCCAGCTCCTCCATGATGCCGTCATCAAGTCCGGGGCGGCCGAGCAGGCCGCCGTGGATCTTCGGGTGCAGGGTTTTTACCCTGCCATCCATGATCTCCGGAAACCCGGTGTAGCCGGATACGTCGGTGACTTGGATAGTATTGGATCTCAGCAACCTGAACGTGCCGCCGGTGGAGAGCATGGCGATGCCCATCTGCTCGAGCTCGCGGCAGAATTCCACGATGCCGGTTTTGTTCGAGACGCTGATCAGCGCGCGCCTAACATGAGCCGGCATTTCTTACCATCTCAGCGCACTATACCGTATTTCTTCAATCGTCCCAGCACCGTTCCCCTGTTCAGTCCCAGGGCTTGCGCGGCGCGGGTAATGTTACCGTTATATTGATTTAATACGATTTCGAACATCGGTTTCTAGACCTGGGAAATTACCAGTTCATACTGGTCCGAGGTATCCTGGCCATCCAGGTCATCAAAATAATTCGTAAGGGCTTTTTCGACGCAGCCACCCAAGTGTCCTGGCGCGGCCGATTTTTGAGTTGAATCCCGTTTAGGTGTTGTCATTGGTTGTTTGTGATTGCGGCTTTATCGTTCTGATCCTGCTTCGTCTCTTCCCTGATTTTTTCACAATAGCAATCAATGCGCGTTCATGCAATATCTTTCGGAATACAGGTCGTCAGTGGAAGCGGAAGCGAAAACTTACCGCCTCCTGGGACGTACCGGAAAGTACCAGACCGAAATGGACCGGTACGCCGGGCGGCATGCCGCCGGAAGGGTTCACCCCGGGAC
>VYCZ01000052.1 GCA_009843675.1 Gammaproteobacteria bacterium
CTTCCATCAATTCCCGGTCGATGTCCTGCCTGGATTTGTCCGCAGGGTCGCGGGGCGAAGAAAAATAACCTGACAGCACCTCCTCGTGGTTCACCCATAACAAGCCGTCATGGGAATTGCCGTCGATGGGAAAGAAGGCGGTGTAGTCGTTATTGAACCCGAATCGGTCGCCCCTGCTGTTTATCAGGTCCCCCCAGGAAACCAGGAGTTCGTATTCCAGTCCGTCGGCCAGGATCACCTCATCGTCCGTAGCCGGCGCGATCCCGGCAATCCCGGACGCGTTACGGGGACCCGAGCAAGACATAACCGGAAGGGCGACGGTCGCGCCCGCGGTCCTGCCCATGAACCTCAGGAATTCGCGTCGGGACCAGTGTTTCATACAGCCTGCAACCGGCGCGCCCTGGCGGCCGCTGCAAGTTCACCGAGCAACTGCTCGGAGTCGTCCCAGCCCAGGCAGGCATCGGTGATGCTCTGGCCGTAAACCAGCTCCTGCCCCGATACCGGGTCCTGGCGGCCTTCCTTCAGGTGGCTTTCGATCATTACGCCGAAAATCCTGTCGTCGCCGTCACGAACCTGGCTGCAGATATCGGCGCCCACCTGTAATTGATTTTTATGCTGTTTCTGACTGTTGGCATGGCTGAAATCCACCATGACGCGGGCCGGGAGTTTGGCGGCGGTCAACTCGGCCGCGGCGGAGTCGATACTCCAGCGGTCGAAGTTGGGCCGCTTCCCGCCACGCAGTATGATGTGGCAGGCGTCGTTGCCTCTCGTGGTATAAATCGCCGAGTTGCCTTCCTTGCGCAGGGACAGGAAGTGGTGCGGAACGCTTGCCGCTCGTATTGCGTCCACGGCAATCTTCACCGACCCTTCAGTGCCGTTCTTGAACCCGACCGGGCAGGACAGCCCCGAGGCCAGTTCCCGGTGCACCTGGCTTTCCGTGGTGCGCGCGCCGATGGCGCCCCAGCTTACCAGGTCCGTGACGTACTGGGGGGTGATGATATCGAGAAACTCGGTGCCGGCCGGGACGCCCATTTCATTCAGGTCCAGCAGCAGTGTGCGGGCCAGGCGCACCCCCTTGTTGATACGGAAACTGTTGTCCAGGTCGGGGTCGTTGACCAGCCCTTTCCAGCCCACGGTGGTCCTGGGTTTCTCGAAGTACACCCGCATGACGATCAGTAAATCGTCCGAGTATTTCCCGATCAGCGTCTTCAGACGTCCGGCATATTCCCTGGCCGCGTCCACGTCGTGTATGGAGCAGGGGCCGGCCACCACCATCAGGCGCTGGTCGGCGCCGTTCAGCAGGTCGCCGATGGCCTGCCGGGTCAGCCAGGTGGTCTCGGCCGCGGCCTCGGTAATGGGGATCTCCTCACAGATCTCCGCAGGCGGCGTGACGGCCTTGATGGAGGCGATGCGTAAGTCGTCGGTTTCGCGCATGGCGGATTAACCGGGGGGCCAGGTGAAGGAGCGCCCGCCGAGGATGTGCAGGTGCAGGTGGAACACGCTTTGCCCCACGCCGGCGCCGTTGTTTATCGCCACCCTGAAGGCGTCGCCGATGCCCTCGTCCGCCGCCACCTTGTTGGCGGTCAGCAGCAGGTGTCCCAGCAGTGACTCATCGTCGTCAACGGCGTCCATAAGCCGCGCTATGGGTTGCTTCGGGATGATCAGGATATGCACCGGCGCCTGCGGGTTGACGTCCCTGAACGCCAGGCACCTGTCGTCCTCGTAGACGATGTCGGCGGGGATTTCCCGCCGGATAATTTTCGCAAAAATTGTCTCTGACATGGCGATTTATCTACCGGCTTAAAAGCCGGGTATAATAGCAGGGAGCGCCTGAAGTAAAAAGCGCTTTGAATGAAAAGGGTACCAGGGGTCAGAGTAAGAAATTCGTCAGAATTTTTACTCTGACCCCAAATATCGAGAAAATTTAGCCCCATGGAACACTGCGAACACCACCCGGTGAAAACAGACACCGCCGCAACGGCCGCGACAGTCACCCTGCATTGCCTGGCCGGCTGTTCCATAGGTGAGTTCATCGGTCTCGCCATCGGCGTGGAGTTCGGTCTGTCGGTGGCGGCCACCGTTACCCTGGCGACGGTGCTGGCGTTCATCACGGGTTTTGCGTTGACCCTGTACCCCCTGGTTTACCGCAGGGGCATGACGGTGGCGCTGGCATTCAAGACCGTCTGGATCGGAGAGGTGATCTCCATCGCCGTCATGGAAATCGCCATGAATGTTACTGATTACCTGGTCGGCGGCATGTCCGCCACCTCGATGTTCGACGCCATATTCTGGATCGGCTTCGCGGCCGCCCTGGTGGCCGGATACGTCTTCGCCTATCCCGTGAATTATGTCATGGTGAAGCGCAATATGCCGCGTTGTCATTAAACCTGGCGGAGTTGGCAGCGCCTCTCCCCGGGCTCACAAACCATGGCCGATGACTTCTCAGACCTGCGGCAGGAATATCGCCACGTAGCGCTGCTTGAGCAGGAAGCGGACGCAAACCCGGTAGCACAGTTCAAGGACTGGTTCGGCCAGGCCGTCGATTACGGCGTGCCATTGCCCAATGCCATGGCGCTGGCGACGGCGACCAGGGACGGGAAACCCAACGTGCGGTTTGTCCTGTTAAAGGATATCAGTGAGCAGGGCTTTACCTTTTACACCCACTCCGTCAGCGTAAAAGGCAGGGAGATCGCAGAGAACCCGGACGTTGCCCTGGTATTTTACTGGACCCAGATGCACCGCCAGGTGCGGGTGGAGGGCAGGGCGCACCTGCTTTCGGACGAGGAAGCGGACGCTTATTTCAACACCCGGCCCCACGACAGCCGGCTCGCGGTCTGGGTGGCAGACCAGAGCGTTGAGATTGAGAGCCGGGAGTTCCTCGAGAGCAGGATGGCCGAGATAGCGGAACAATATCCGGGCGAGTCCGTGCCCCGTCCCGCTACCTGGACCGGCTACCGGGTCGTTCCCGAGCGCATCGAATTCTGGCAGGGCAGGGAAAGCCGCCTGCATGACCGGTTGTTGTATACCAGGGAGGAGGGCGGCTGGAAGATTGTCAGGCTGGCGCCCTGAAGGGCGTATGGCTCACTGAATAACCGGTTGATTATTCCGTATCAGGATTGCGGAACGCGGGTCAGTGCGTCCTCCAGGGTGTCGGCGATGTCAATAATGCGATCGAACCCCGTGATCCGGAATACCCTGCTGATATCATTATTCAATGCGCAAAGCACGCATCGTCCCCCGGACTCCTCCAGGGTCTCGGACGCAAACTGCATGACCCGTATGCCGGCGCTGCTGATGTAATCCAGGTTGGAAAAATCCACGATCACGCGCTTCTCTCCGGCGTCGATATGGCCCTTCACAAGCGCCTGAAACTCCCCGGCATTAACGCTGTCCAGCCTGCCTTCAGGCGACAATACCAACGCCTGTTCTGCGCGGTCTTCTTTTACGGTTAAGGACATGGATATTCAATATTATCATTCAGGGAACCTCTGATTAAGTCAGAGGTTCCCAGGTTATTACCGTCGCCAGTATAGCATTGATCCTGACGTTTGTTTTTATGTGCCGGATCCGGCATCCCGCCGCAATACCAGGCAAGTCATGTCATCCGCCGCGGGCGCGCCGGCGGAAAAATCCACAATGGCCTGCCAGAGCCGATCCACTATCTGCTGCAACGGCAAATCTTTCATGGGAGCAAAGGTGTCGAACAGTTTTTCACTGCCGAACATTCTGTCGTTCATGTCCACCGCATCGGTCAGGCCGTCGGTGTACAGGAGTATCGTATCGCCGGGCGCGAGTTCCCGCCGGCCGGCCGCGTAGTCGTAACCCCCATCGACTCCCATTGCCAGGCCATCCGTCAGCGGCAGATCGCCCGAGGCGCCTGATGCATCAAAATACCGAGCAGGCTCATGCCCGGCATGGACATAGTCAATAACCCCGGTGCGGCTGTCGACCAGCCCCATTGCGCAGGTGACGAATAATCTCATGGGATTGACGCGACAAATCTCCCGATTGGCCTGGCCGGCAATGTCGGCAATGCCGGTACAACTCTCCGCCGCATTACCGATCGCCGCCTGGGCGGCTACCATGAACAGCGAGGCGGAAACCCCCTTGCCGGAGACATCGCCCAGCGCGTAAAACAGCCGCCCTCCATCGAGTTCCTGCAACATGACAAAGTCGCCGCCCACCTGTGTTGCGGGGGTCATGCGGGCGTAACCCTGTACGCTCCCGGCCGTCACATACCCCTCCTGCACCAGGGCGGTCTGCACGACCTTGGCCATCTCCAGGTCCCGGTCCATGGCCTCCTTGGCCTGTATCAATTGCCGGTTGCTGGCCTGTAATTCCCCGGTTCGTTCCGCGACCAGGGTCTCCAGTTTCTCTTCGCGACTGAATACCTGCACGGTCATATCGGCAAAAACCCGCGCCAGCGCCCCGATTTCGTCCCTGCGGCTCATCACCTGCCGCATGGAGTCCGGTTCGGGCTGAGTGCCGGATTCCACCTCCCTGGCCACATCGGCAATGATCTCGATTGGACCGATCAGCCAGCGGGCGCCGACAAACGCGATTACCGCAGTCAGCGCCAACAGCGCCAGGGCAATGAGGAACGTTCTGACAAACTCCGTTTGCAGCGAGCGGGCAATGTTGTCCAGGCTGATTTCGAGGGCTATGCCGCCAATCAGGATACCGCCGGCATTGACGATGGGGGCAGCCACCCACAGGCCGCGCTGTGCCGGGTTCAGCAGGCCGAGGCGCGCAACACTGGCAACGGAACCCGTGTCCAGGGCCTGCGTAACCAGCTTTTGTGCCTGGTCGGCAAAAGTGGTGAAGGCGCTCACGCCCCCGCCGGCAGCAAGCGTCCCGGCGCGCGGCGCTGCCGCCACCAGTTCGTTTTCCCGGTTCGCCACCCATAATGACACCAGGTTGCCCGACTGCGCCAGCAGGTCTGCCTGGCTCTGGTAGATGGAGTACAACAGGTTGCCGGAAGCGCCTTCAATGGGGATGTCGACGTGCACCAGGTAGCCAGAGTCCGGTTGCAGCCGGCTAACCCGTTTTGCCCGGACGCCATCCTTCCACAGCACGTTCCCGGCGCGCACGGCCGTTTGTTCGGGACCGGTTGCCAACTCGTCAAGTGTGGGATATTCACCGGTGACGGCGGCATTTCCGCTGTGATAGATGCCCCGGCCCTTGTTGCCGGTGACGGCAATCCCGCCGATAACGGTAGTCGCGGTAATCTGCTCCAGCGCCGCGTTGATCGACGCAATCGAATGCCCGCCATTCTCCATTACCGCAACCAGGCGCCCGAGCATGAATGCCTGTGTTTCCATCTGCCGTACCAGGATTCCTTCGATTACCGCAGAGACATCCGTACGCGCCGAGGCGTAAGTTTCGATCAGTATCTTCTGCTCACCCAGTACGATTTCATTGCCCACCTGGACAATCCGGGGCTTGTCGATGCCCGGCACCCCCACGTATTTGTAGACTTTCCTGTCAATTTCCCGCACCTGCGCGGGCTGGGTAATGTAGTTGTTGCCGCCGATTGTATTCAGCAACGCGTAGAACTTGGATGCCTGTGGCTGCACCGCGGGATCCGGGTCAAAGGTAAAGCGGATCCGCTCTCCATCCTGGTCGCGCACACTGGTCAGGTAGGCAAATGCCGTCTCGTCGGTAATCCATATCTCCTCCAGCACCGTGCCGGCCACGATTTCATCGAGCATGGCAAGGATTTCCGGCGGCCGGTGGCCTGCCTGCTCGGCGGCGGCAACGATATGCGCAGTAATACGGGCCTGCGCAACCATCTGGTCGTTAAGGGTTGAATCGACCGTTTTCGCCACGTTAGCCAGGGAAATCTCGCCGATTTCCGCAAATTCGGTGGAAAGAAGTTCCACCGTCTGGATAGCGGCAATTTGCACTTCTTCCTGCAGTGCATGCGCACTCCGGTACAACATGGTAGCGGAGGTAGCGATCACCGTGACGCCCAGCAGGGCGGCCATCACAAGGAACACGCGCACGGGCAGTTTCATGATATAAATATACCAGTCTGACAATAATATTATGCATTCTCCAGATTCAACACCCAGAAAATCTCTCTATTATGATTATCGGATTTACCCTTTCGTTACGCCATCTGAAGTGAAAGGTGATGCGGAAACACATCCGATTGTGATAGTTGGCGCTGGTCCTGTTGGTCTGGCGATGGCGCTGGACATAGCACGTTACCAAATACCGGGCATATTACTGGAAGCTGAGGTGCATGTG
>VYCZ01000172.1 GCA_009843675.1 Gammaproteobacteria bacterium
CCCTCAACCAGGGCATCGACCCGCGCCAGGGACTGCTGATCGGCGGGGGCGGGGGCGGGGGTCTTTACTGTACCGGCATCGCGCACCGGCTCGGCTGCTGGCCGGTGCTGATCCCCAGCGCTTCCGCGGCGCTGAGCGCCACCGGCGCAATGCTGTCGGACCTGCGCGCCACCTACACCGCGACCGAACTCATGTCCGCCAGGGTATTTGACCGTGAACGGGCCAATGCCGTGCTGGACGGCCTGCACGCCCAGTGCCGGGAGTTCTGCGACGGACCCGGCGCCGGTTCGATTCGTTCCGAAATCAGTTTCTCCGTGGAGGCGCGTTACCAGGAACAGGTGTGGGAAATCGAAGTGCCGCTGGCGCGCCCGGAATTCAGCTCCGATGAGGATATTACCGCCCTGGTGGAGAGCTTCCACGACACCCATGACGCGCTGTTCGCGGTACGCGACACGGGCTCGGACGTGGAGGTATTGACCTGGGTGGCGCACGTCAGTTGCGCCCTGCAGGATGCGGATGCCCTGAAACCGCCTTCGGCGCCGGGGCGAAGCGGCGCAGGAGGCACCCGCAGGGCCTATTTCCCGGGCCAGGGCGTCATCGACACACCGGTATACCAGGTGCAGGACCTGGAAACGGGGCGCCGTTACCCCGGTCCGTTGCTGGTCGAGTCGCCGGTAACGACACTGGTGGTCGATGCCCGGTCGGAGGTGGCGCGCAGCGCCAACGAATCCCTGCTGATTTATCCCCTGGAGTGAAGAGAGCTCACCGATGAACAGAAAAACCAGTATTCTTGACGGGCACCAGCTCGCACTGCTGAACAACCGTTTCGACGGCATCGTACGGGCGATGACCAATACCCTGTTGCGTACCGCGCGTTCCGCCATCCTGAACACGGCGCGGGATTTTTCCTGCTGTATCCTGACCGCCGATCATGAAATGCTGGCCATGGCCGAGAGCCTGCCGATCCACGTCATGAGCGGCCCGGACCTGATGGCGCAATGGATGGTGCGCTTCAACCCGGAACTCAGGCGCGGCGACGCCTTCCTGCACAACTCTCCCTACCACGGAAATTCCCATGCGGCCGACTGGACCATACTCGTCCCGGTCATCGATGACTCCGGCCGGCACCGCTTCACCGTCATCGCCAAGGCGCACCTGGCCGATTGCGGGAACGCGATACCCACCACCTACTCGGCCGCGGCGCGGGACGTTTACGAAGAAGGCGCGCTGATATTTCCCTGCGTGAAGGTACAGGAAGACTACCGGGACCGGGAAGACGTGCTGCGCATGGCGCAGGTCCGGATCCGGGTGCCCGAACTGTGGCACGGCGACTTCCTCGCCCTGCTGGGCGCGGTCCGGATCGGCGAACGCAAACTGCTGGAACTGCTACAGGAGATGGACGGGGAAGAACTCACCGCATACCCTGCCGAATGGTTCGATTACAGCGAGCGCCTGATGATCGATGCGATCCGGCGCCTGCCCTCGGGGGAAACGACCACCTCCGGCTGGCACGATCCTATCCCCGGCGCCCTGCCGGACGGTCTTGAAGTGAGGACACATCTCAAGGTCGACAGCGACGCCGCGCGCATCGAGGTGGACCTGACCGACAACCCGGATTGCCAGCCCTGCGGCTTGAACCTGACCGAATCGACCGCGCGCACCGCGGCGATGATGGGCGTGTTCACCGGGCTGGGTTCCGTGGTGCCGTCCAACGCGGGCAGCTTCCGCCGCCTGCGCGTGCACCTGCGCGAGAACTGCGTGGTCGGGATTCCGAAACACCCGTACAGTTGCTCGGTGGCGACCACCAACCTCTCCGAACTGCTCGCCAACTGCGTGGTACGCGCCCTTGCCGGACTCGGTGACGGCCACGGCATGGCCGCGACGGGCAAGGCCTCGCCGGCGGCCACGGCGGTGATATCGGGCACCGATAACCGCCCCGGGCGCGGACCGTTCGTGAACCAGTTGTGGCTCGGCTTCACGGCCGGGGCCGCCGGCCCCGTTGCCGACGGCTGGCTGACCATCCTCGGCCTCGGCGCCGCCGGGTTCCTGCGCCGCGACAGCATTGAGATACTGGAAATGAAATATCCCGTGCTGATCCATTCGGAACACATCCTGCGCGACAGCGAGGGCGCCGGACGCTACTGTGGCTCACCGGCCCTGCAGGTCGAGTTCGGCTCGCTGGACTGTGAACTCACGGCCGTGTGGCTGAGCGAGGGCACCAATTACGAGGCCATCGGCGTGCAGGGCGGGGAAAACGGTTGCCTGGCGCGCCAGTACGTGCGCTACAGCGAAGGAGAAGTGTCGGATCCACTGGGCACCTATGAACAGGTCACGGTCAAACCGGGAGAACGCGTCGTCTCGATAGGCAGCGGCGGAGCCGGTTACGGACCACCCGGAACACGCGATCCCGACCGGGTCGCCCGCGACGTGCAGCGCGGCTGGGTATCACCGGAACGGGCGCGGGAAACCTACCGGGTGGCGCTCAATGAAGCCGGCGCCATCGACGCGGCGCAAACCGCAATGCTACGCAGCGGCTGATATCCCCCTCGTCACGCCGGCACCCCCCAATAATACCGGCATGACGAGCCAAGTGACTAATTGAAATTCCTGCGAATCGAGCCGCCGAACCAGCGCGGCGGGTCATACACCGCCTGCCGGTAATTGAACGGGAATACGAAAATCTTGATCAGGTTGGTCTCGTCTGTGAGGTTTTTCACGAAGAAACTGACTTCCCAATCCTGGTTTGCCGATAGCCAGGACAGCCTTGCATTGGTGACGAAACTCTCCTCGAGGTCCGATGCGGGATCGTTGTAGTTGTTGTTGTACCTGTTATCCATGTAATTGAAGTTCCATTGCGCCTCAAGGTCGCCATTCCATACCGGCCAGCTATAGATCACCTGGCCGGTGATATCGAATGCCGGGGCAAAAGACATCTCGACGTCCCGCACAACCGTACCATTTGTCACGTCCTCGATTTCAGAGTCGAGCAATGCAACGCCGACGGAAATATTCAGGCGGTCGGCCGGAGTGATAGCAAACTCAACTTCCGCGCCGTAGGACGATGCGTCCGAATTTGAAATCGCGCCGCCCAGGCCGTTCCAGTTGTAGGTATGAAAATCCGAGTAGTCATAATAGAACGCCGCGGCATTCAGGCGCGCCCGGCCATCCAGAAACGTATTCTTCATGCCTATTTCAAACGCATACAGGGTCTCATCCCCGTAAGGCACCTGTTCGGGAGTCGGGATACTGTAAAACCCGTTGTTGAAACCCCCTGCCTTGGTGCCGCGGGACACGGACCCGTACACCAGCAGGTCCTCC
Source organism: Gammaproteobacteria bacterium (assembly GCA_009843675.1). Taxonomy (GTDB): domain Bacteria; phylum Pseudomonadota; class Gammaproteobacteria; order Eutrophobiales; family Eutrophobiaceae; genus JAAXHV01. The sequence continues at coordinate 3,319 of VYCZ01000172.1, forward strand.
GTCGGGTGCCAGTCCAGTTCAATCTTTGCGGATATCAGGTCTTCCTTCCGATTGGTGAGGCCGCCCACGGACTCCCGGGTAAAATTGGCGGCCGGGGTGACGAATGCGCCGCTGGTGCGGTTTTCGGTTTCAAAATTCTTTTCATCATGGGTATAACGCACGCCGCCGATGAGCGTCCAGTCTTCATGCAGGCTGTACTCGGCCTGCCCGAATACCGAGATCGATTCCGTTTCCAGTGTCCATGGCGCATCGAATACCACGATGCCGGTGACCAGTTCCGCGTAAGGTTTCGCATCCGCATCCTGGTACAGGTAATATAATCCGGTAGTCCACCGGAATTGTCCGGTCTCCCCTGCAACCCTGAGCTCCTGGGTGACGTGTTCGGTATCAAAGGGGAACGCCGCAATACAGAGGAAATTGATGGACCCGTCGCAATCCTCTATGTTGTCACGCGACAGGTTCAGATAACCCGTCAGCGACGTCAGCGTCACTGCCCCGATGTCCCATTCGGCGCGCAGCAGGGTATGGAACGCCTCGGACTCCAGGTCCTGCGGGCTGTCGGTCCAGACTTCTCTCGGCTCTTCCACGCCGAGCTGGCTTTCGGAATACCCGAAAATATCGACCCCGCCGGGATTGTTGGAGGCGAGTCCGGTAGCAGGGTCGAACGAGACTATCTCGTGGTCCGTGTACAGGGGTATCACGTCCCTTTCCCCGTATTGAACCTTACCCGTGACCCTGAACGTTTCCGTCGGTTCGTAGGTAAACTGGCCGCGTGCAGCATAGGTGCCGACATCGGAGCCGTCAGGAAACGGCCCCCTGTTCTTGATGTATCCATCGGCTTCGTGAAACAGTCCGGCAACCCGCACCGACAGATCCTCGCTGAGCGGGCCGCCTGCCGCGGCTTCCACGATAACCTCGTCATAGGATGCGTAGGTGGCGTCGATGTAACCGTTAAACAGGTCTCCGGGTTTGTTGGTCACGTAGTGCATCAATCCGCCCGTGGTGTTACGCCCGAACAAGGTCCCCTGCGGGCCGCGCAGGCCTTCCACCCGCTCCAGGTCGAACAACCCGAAATCAATCGCGGTCTGCGGCAACAGGTAAAACTCGTCGTTGTACCCGACAACCGGCGATTCATGGGCGTCACCGAAATCGTTCTGCCCGATACCCCTGATATAAGTGAACGCCGCCGCGCCCCTGCCCATGGTGGAAAAATTCGTCACACCCGGAATCTGCTGCCCGACTTCCGTGCTGTTGTTGAATTCGAACTTGCGCATCTGGTCGCCGCTGAGCGCGGTGACGGAAATACCGACGTTCTGCAGGTTCTGCTCCCGCTTCTGCGCGGTGACGATGATTTCCTCAAGGACTGCCGCATAGGAATTCGCTGCGAAAAATGAGAACAGGACTACAGGTAAAACGCTGGAAAGACGTGAATGAACCTTCATTGATGTACCCCCCGGGACGAAGCCTCACCGTACCCGCCGCAACCGGAAAAAGACGGGTTTATTCGAGGATAACTATAGTCTACCCGGAGAGCATAATTCCAATTACCAGAATCTATAACCGGATATCACGGAAAATAATATACGGTGTCAGGGCGTTTGTTTTTTCTCGCGCTTTGCCAGCAGCATCTGCGACAGCTTCGGGCCCCGGCCCGGTTCCGACCAGGGGCAGACTTCTATGCAGATCGCGCAGCCGAAGGTCGTGGAGAAATACGGCACGCATTTGTCGAAATCCACGTACCAGCGGTATTCGCCGCGCACCCATTGCTTGTCATCGTGAATGGCGTCTGGCGGGCAATCGATGGTGCAGCGCCGGCACCCCAGGCACAGGTCGTCCACGCCGATATCCACCGGGCCGTCTATGCTGAGGGGGATGTCCGTGCCGACGGCGGACAGGCGGAAGTTGGAGCCGTACTCTTTCGAGATCATCGAACCGTGCTTGCCCAACTCGCCCAGGCCGGCGCGTACCGCCATGGGTATCTGCAGCGCCTCGGTGCTGCGCGGGTCGCCGTAAGCGTGGGCGGGCCAACCCATGGCGCGTATGTGTTCGGCCAGTTCGACGGCCACCCGGGCCACCTCCCCGTAGACACGCTGGACCTCCAGCCCGGAGCGCTCGTGGGGGACGTGCACCATCTCCTCCCGGCGCATGGGGATGCCGATACAGATGGCGTACTTGTACTTCAACTCCATGTCACCGTACAGGTCGTTGTGTTCCATTTCGGTAACCCCGACAACGCCGGCGCCCAGTTCCTGCGCCTTTTGCTTCAATTGCCGGGCCATTTCAACCGGATCATCCACTTCAACCCGGCGTTTTGCCACCGGCCCGGCGCAGCGGCGCATCACCCAGCGGTTCCTGAGGGCCTGGAGCATGATTGACCAGGAATTGTTCATCAGGAAAAAGTCGTTCATGACGGTCCAGGGCAACTCCCTGATCCAGGGGGCATGGAACACCCGCCCGGGGCGCACCTTTTCCTTCACGCCCAGGCCGTTGATGTCATTCCCGGAAACGGGTTGCGCCCGGTAGGCCGGCAGGTTTTCCGCCGATGGCGTGTCGTACAGCTTCACAGCTTCCCCCCGGTCGGCGTGAACCGGTCCACGTAATAGCGCCTGCCCTCTGCCCGGAAACGCCTGAATTCCGACCGGACCTTGCCGGCCCTGATCCACATCACGATGGTTTTGAGGAGATGGATCAACAGGCGGATATCACGCTTCAGCCGCCGGAAAAAACCGGCTTCCTCCAGGTAAAACTGAGCGGCAAAGGTTTTGTACTTGTTCCCCATGGCAGCGGACGCCGGCCGGCAGCGGGCGGACGGTACCCGCATTATAAAATATGATGCGGCGTTTGGGTATCCGGCGCTTCGTTGATTTTACCGGCGCATCCTTGTAC